>DATIEH010000500.1:0-3665 GCA_035455905.1 Binatia bacterium
GGGCTCAAGATCACGTTTGTCGGCGACGGCAACAATATGGTGCACTCCTGGGTCGAGGCGGCCGAAAAGATTCCGTTCAAGTTTGTCGTTGCATGCCCGAAAGGCTATGAGCCGGACGAGGAAATTCTCAAGCGCGCTATCAGCAGGGGCGCGCGGGTGAGCGTCACCCATTCCGTCAAGGAGGCCGTGCGCGGAGCGGATGTGATCTACACGGATGTCTGGGCCAGTATGGGGCAGGAATGGGACGTGGCCACACGCCTGAAAGATTTTGCCGGTTATCAAGTAAACCATCGTATGGTTTCGCTGGCCAAGAAAGACGCGGTGGTTATGCACTGCTTACCGGCACATCGAGGACAGGAGATCACGGAAGAGATTATCGAGAGCCCTCGGTGTATCGCTTTTGATCAGGCGGAGAATCGTCTGCATGCGCAAAAAGCCGTGATGGTATGGCTGCTCGATGGGTTCAAGAGCTCCAACGCGCAGAGCTCAATTTCATCCGGGAGAATGGTGTCGAAGAAAAACGCCAAAGGGAATTTAGCAGCTCGATGAACGTCAAAAAAGTTGTTCTTGCCTATTCCGGCGGATTGGACACTTCCGTGATTCTCCGCTGGTTAAAGGAGCAATACGGCTGTCAAGTGATCGCCTTTTGCGCCGACCTCGGCCAGGGCGAAGATCTCGACGCGATCAAGCGGAAGGCGCTCAAAACCGGCGCCAGCAAAGTCGTGATCGGCGACCTGCGCGAGGAATTCGTCAAGAACTACGTTTTCCCTATGCTGCGCGCCAATGCGGTCTATGAAGGCTCCTATTTGCTGGGCACCTCGATCGCGCGACCTCTCATTGCGAAGGGGCAAATCGATGTGGCCGTGAAAGAAAAAGCCGACGCGGTGTCGCATGGCGCCACCGGCAAAGGCAACGATCAGGTGCGGTTCGAGCTCACTTACTATGCCTTGAAGCCCGAGATTCAGGTCATCGCGCCGTGGCGCTTGTGGGATCTGAATGCGCGATCGACATTGATCGAGTATGCACGCAAACACGGCATTCCCGTGCCCGTGACCAAAGCCAAACCTTACAGCACGGATCGGAATCTGTTTCACATCAGCTATGAAGGTGGAATTCTCGAAGATCCATGGAAGGAGCCGCCGGCGGACATGTTCGTCTGGTGCAGGTCACTCGAAAAGGCGCCGAACCGGCCCGAGTACATCGAGATCGAGTACTTGAAGGGCGATCCGATCGCGGTCAATGGCCGAAAAATGTCGGCAGCTAAGTTATTGGCAGCCCTGAACGACATCGGCGCGAAACACGGGATTGGCCGAGTCGACATCGTAGAGAACCGTTATGTCGGCATGAAGTCCCGTGGCGTCTATGAGACGCCGGGCGGTACGATTCTGCACGCGGCGCATCGCGGACTCGAATCGATCACCATGGATCGCGAAGTGCTTCGCCTCAGGGATAGCTTGATTCCGCGTTTTGCCGAAATGATCTATTACGGCTATTGGTTCGCGCCCGAGCGCGAAGTATTGCAAAAGGCGATCGATGCATCCCAGGCGAACGTCAGCGGTTGTGTTCGGCTGAAGCTCTACAAGGGGAACATCATGGTCGTCGGACGCAAGTCCGATTTTTCGCTTTATGATCCCAACGTCGCCACCTTCGAAGCGGACCATGTTTATCGACAGGCCGACGCCGACGGGTTCATTCGATTGAATGCCTTGCGGTTGCGCTTACAGAAGTTGAAAACAGTCAAACAGCGGTAGTCATGGCCGAGGTTAAAGCCAAGAAACCCAAACTCTGGGGCGGACGCTTTGCGGTCAATACCGCCGACTCAGTGGAAAGTTTCACCGCCTCGATCGCCATTGATGCCCGGCTTTACCGCCACGATATTATGGGGAGCATCGCGCATGCCAAGATGCTCGCTAAGCAAAGAATAATCAGCTCCAGCGATGCAGGAAAGATCGTTCGCGGTTTGCAAGCGATTCAACGGGAGATTGACACCGGCAAGTTTGCTTTTTCGGCTGCCGACGAGGACATTCATATGAATATCGAGCGGCGCCTGAGCGAGCGTATCGGCAGCGCCGGCGGCAAGCTCCACACGGCGCGCAGCCGAAACGATCAAGTGGCGCTCGATATGCGGCTGTTTTTGCGCGACGAAGTCAAACTAATCCTGGACGCATTGGCGGCTCTTCGCCAGGAACTGGCGAAGGCCGCGCAAAAGCACCTGGACGTGATCATGCCCGGTTATACGCACCTGCAACGGGCTCAGCCTGTGCTCTTTGCGCATCACCTGTTGGCATACGTGGAAATGTTTGAACGCGACAGCGGAAGATTTGCCGACGGTTTGGAACGAATCAATGTACTGCCTTTGGGATCCGGCGCTTTGGCGGGAACGACATTCCCGATCGATCGGAACTATGTCGCCAAGCTTTTGGGCTTCCGGCGTATCTCGAAAAACAGCATCGACGCGGTCAGCGATCGCGACTTTCTCCTGGAGTTTTTGGCCGCTGCGTCAATATTGTTTGTGCACCTGAGCCGGATAGCGGACGAGTTGGTTTTGTGGTCGAGCCAGGAGTTCGGTTTTATTGAATTGCCAGACGGTTACTGCACCGGGAGCTCGATGATGCCGCAGAAAAAAAATCCCGATGTGCCGGAACTGATTCGCGGTAAAACCGGACGGGTATTCGGCCATTTGCAGGCGCTGCTGACGATCATGAAAGGGCTGCCGCTCGCTTATAATCGAGATCTGCAGGAGGACAAGCTGCCGCTCTTCGATACCGTGGATACGGTGAAGGCCAGCATCAAGATGATGAGCGAAATCGTCGCGGGAATGAAGGTGCAGCGGGAGCGCATGCAAAGAGCAGTCGAAGATGGATTTATGAACGCCACGGACGTGGCGGATTACCTGGCGCAGCGCGGAGTGCCCTTTCGTGTCGCCCATAGGATTGCCGGCCGGATCGTGCAGTTTTGCCTGGCCAAGAATAAACGTATAGATGATTTGAGTTTGGATGAATTCAAACGGTTCTCGGCTAAGTTCGACAAGAGCGTATACGGGTATCTTAAGGCGGAAGCGGTGGTAGCGCGGCGGCGCACGCTCGGCGGCACGGCGCGTCAAAACGTCATGCGGCGGCTGAGGGAGCTGAGGGCTAGATGAAACGACTGATTCTTGTTTTGATGATGCTCTGCGCGAGCCTCGGTTGCGGCAAAAAAGGCGAGCCACGGGCGCCGGAGCTCGCGACCCCGAAGGTCATCACCAATCTCACAGCCCGCTCTGGGCCGAACGGCATTGCATTGACTTGGAGCCGGCCGACTGAATATGTCGACGGCACGGCATTAAAAGATCTGGCCAGCTTCGTCATTTTTCGTAAAGAAGTCTCTCAGAGTTGTCCGGATTGCCCCGTGCCGTACCGACAGCTCACTACGGTGAACGTCGAAGATCGTGAAAAATTCGTCCAGCAAAAACAGTATCGTTACGACGATCAGGAAGTCAGGGCGAATACCATTTATCGCTATCGAATCGCCTCTCAGTTATTCGACGGTTCGTTAAGCGCACCCTCCAATGAAGTGGAAGTCGAACGGGGTAATCCATGAACCATTTTGAATACCGCAGCGGGGAAATGTTCGCGGAAGATGTGCCGTTGAAGCGTATTGCGCGGGAGGTCGGTACGCCCGCTTAC
>DATIEH010000501.1:0-6547 GCA_035455905.1 Binatia bacterium
GAGGGAATTTCGCGCGCGTTTGCCGGCACCGGCTTGGTGCTCGATCGTCTTACCTTTCAAATCGAGCCTGGCGAGTTCGTCGCTTTGCTGGGGCCGTCCGGATCAGGCAAATCATCGTTATTGCGGCTCACGGCGGGACTCGACCGGGCGGATGCCGGCCGATTGGTGATCGAAGCCGAGCAGGGCACCGTTTCTCGTGGTTTTGTTTTTCAAGAAGCGACCTTGATTCCCTGGCGGAACGTGCTGCGAAATACCACCTTGCCGCTCGAGCTGCAAGGATGGGAGATGGAGCGCGCCAAGGCGCGCGCGCAGGAAGAACTGCGGCGCGTTCGCCTGATGGAATTCGCCGCGCTTTATCCGCACGAACTCTCCGGCGGTATGAAGATGCGCACCTCGGTGGCGCGCGCGTTGATCACGCGACCGAACCTTCTGCTGCTCGATGAGCCTTTCGCGGCCCTGGACGAGCCCACGCGCCATGCTCTGCAACAGCAGCTGCGCGAGATCTGGGCGGCGCTCGGGATGACGGTTTTGTTTGTTACGCACTCGATTTCCGAAGCCGTATTTCTCGCCAACCGGATCATTGTGCTGTCGCCGCGGCCAGCCCGCATACTGCTGGATGGTTCGATTCAGCTCACCGAAACGCGCACAGCCGCGCTCCGCACCTCTTTTGCCTATGTGGAAGAAGTCCGACGCATCGCTACGGTGGTTCCGACGCCAGAACAAGAGACATGAATTTCAAGACAAAAATTTCGTCTCTTTTACCGCCGTTGCTGCCGCTGATTCTTGGCATGGCGCTCGCGGAAATCGCTGTACGTTCGGGCTGGGTGCCCTCCTATCTGATCCCCGCGCCGAGCGAAGTCATCCGTTCTTTAATCGATGATCGGGTCGAGCTCGCGGTCGCAGCCTGGACAACTCTCAGCTCCGCGTTGGCCGGCCTGCTGCTTAGCTTTACTACGGGAACTTTGTTCGCGATAGCATTGTCCTCGTCGGATCTGGCGCGCCGCGCCTTTTATCCCTATGCGGTTTTTTTTCAAACCGTGCCCATCATCTCGATCGCGCCCCTGCTGGTGATCTGGTTCGGGTTTGGCCAGCCGACAGTGATTGCATCGGCCGCGATCGTGTCGGTGTTTCCGATCATCGCGAGCACTCTGCTCGGGCTCAAGTCAACGGAGCCTGCGCTGATTGATCTGTTCGCTCTTTACTCGGCCAGCGCTCGCCAGATGCTGCTTATGCTAAAAATTCCTTTCGCTTTGCCGCAAATTTTTTCCGGTTTGCGAATCGCTTCCGGGCTTGCGGTGGTCGGCGCCATCGTCGGTGAATTCATCGGCGGCGGCGGACTGGGCAGCGTCGTTGATTCGGCGCGGACACAGCAGAGAATCGATCGAGTTTTCGCGGCAGTGTTGATTTCGGCGCTGCTCGGGGCCGTGCTCGTCGGGGCGGTCAATCTCATTTCGGCGCTGACGCTGGGTTCGTGGCATACATCGGAAAGGAAGGCTTCATGAAAATTATTTTGGGGTTCGTGCTCATATTGTTCTCTGCCATTGCGGCCTGGGGCGCACAGGCAACCCAATTGCAATTTGCGCTTAACTGGAAAGCCGAGCCGGAATTCGGCGGCTTCTACACGGCGAAATTGTCAGGGAGTTTTCAAAAAAGAAATCTAGACGTCGAGATCACGGAAGGCGGCGCGGGTACGCCGGTCGTGCAGATGGTCGCCAACAGCAAAGTTCGTTTCGGTATCGCCGCTGCCGATGAAGTCGTGATCTCGCAGGCACGCGGCACCGACGTGGTCGCGCTGTTTGCGGTCTATCAGATTAATCCGCAGGGAATCATGGTTCACCCGGAGCGCGGATTTAAATCCCTCGGAGATGTATTTAACTCACCGGGCACCCTCGCGATACAAAGCGGCTCGCCGCACGCGCTGTTTTTACAAAACCAATTTCCAGGTTATAAAGTCACCTTCGTACCGTACGCGGGCGGGATCGCGACTTTTCTCACCGATCCTAACTTTTCGCAGCAATGTTTCGTCACTTCGGAACCGCTAATCGCTCGAAAGAAAGGCAAACCGGCGCAAAGCTTTCTGATCGCTGATGCCGGCTTTAAACCCTATGGGACCGTAATGATCGCGCGCCGACAGTACGTCGAGAAAAATCAAAAGCAGACGCGCGATCTGATCGATGCCGTGCGCGAAGGCTGGATCGAGTACCTGCGAGCGCCCGAACCAGCCAACAACGCGATGGTGAAGCTCAACCCCGCCATGGACGCGGTCTCGATGAAAGAGGCGGCGGAAGTGCAAAAATCTTTTATTCTCCGTGCGGGCGCGCCGGCTCAGGAATTAGGCAAGATGACGGTGGAGCGGTGGGGGACGCTGGTCAACCAGCTTTACGATCTCAAGTTAATCAAGACCAAGCCGGTGGCGGACAAGCTTTTTCAAAATTTCTAATTTGTCTATGAAGCGCTGTTATCCGACAGCGTGACTCAAAGGAGGGATCATGTCGATCGCGGGTCTTCGTTTCGGTCATGTCGCTTTCAAAGTTGCCGATACAGAGCGCAGCGTGCGTTGGTACGCCGAAGCATTGGGCGCCAAAAAAATCTATCACGCGGAGCGGCAAGGCGAGCGCCCGGAGCTCATGTTTCTGGAATTTGCTAACGGCCAGTGCATCGAATTATTTCCCGGCGGAAAAAACCTTCTCGCCGCGCCAGCCGACCCGATCGGGTATATTCATTTTTGTCTGGTGCTCGATAACCTCGATCAAGCACTGGAGCATCTCGCAAAGATGAACGTGAAACCGGAACGGAAATTTATCGGTCGCGCGAAACAGCGCATCGCGTTTATTTCCGATCCCGATGGCAACAGCATCGAGCTGATGGAAATACCGCCGGAGTCGGAAATTTATCGGCCGTAATTCTTCGTGTATAAGCGCTGGCTCGTCGGTACGATGCAAAGATCAGTAAGGCTCGAAATTACGAAGGGCTGGAATGACTTCCGAGGCAAAGAGACGGATCGAACGCATGAGATTCTCTTCGTCCATGGGACTGATGTTGAACTCGCCCAGCACAGTATTGAAAACACCTTCGCTCGCGGCGGCTTTGATTTGCTCGATGACAGTTTGCGGTGAGCCGACGAACGCCAAGTTGCGTTCGCGAAGATAGTCGAGATCGATGACATGTCTGGCGATCTCCGCCGCGTCCGGGTCGCCGCGCTTGGCGTGATTTTCCGCGAGTCTCAGATAGCCGATTCCGCCGTTAGCTCGGGTGCCAAAAACTTTGGTGAAACAGTATTCAAACCAGGGTTTTGCTCTCGCAATTGCTTTTGCATCAGTCTCGTCAACATACACTAATACCCAATAGCCGATGTTTGGTTTGGCGGCATGACGCGCATCGTTCCATAGGCGCAGGTATTCACGATAACGCGGCGCGACTCGCTCGCGCGGCAGGAAGAAAAGATATCCAGTGTGTACACCTTCGCGCGCCAGCAGTGCCAAGGTATCGGCATCGCGCGAATGAATCCAGATCGGCGGATGCGGTTTTTGTAGTGGCGTTACGCCGAGTGTAACGTTTTGATACTGGCGCAATTCACCTGTGAAATTGAAGGCCCCCTCGCTTGAAAGTGCTTGCTTGATCAAGAGCAGGGCTTCGTGCGTGATGGCGCGGCGATTTTGAAAATCAGCGCGATAAGGAGCGAAGAAATCCGGCACAATGCCTGAAACCAAGCCAAGTTCCAAGCGACCGTTGGCGATGTTATCCAGAACCGCAGCGTCCTCGGCGATGCGAATCGGATCATAAAGCGGCGCAACGAAACCCATCGTGCCGATGCGCAGCCGAGTCGTATGCGCAGCCGCGGCGGCGCAATAAATGGACGGCGAAGGCATCCAGCTCTCGTTGGGGTTGAAGTGGTGCTCGACGCAAAAGCCGAAATCAAAACCGCAGTCATCCGCAAGTGCGAGCTCGCGCCACAGCTGTCCGTAACGCTCGGCTGCGGTCATGCCGGGCTTATTCCAGACATGGGAGAAGTGAGCGAATTTCATAGCCGTTTTTTTTGTCTGACGCCATTCCGTTAATAGCCGTATTTCTTTTCGAGCTCTTTCAGCTCCGCATTGCCTAGATTAGCGTACCATTTGCGCGTGTCTTCAATGCCGGTAGTCTGCTTGAAATAGGCCGCTTCGGTGCCGTTTTTCTTCAACTCCTCCAAGCACTGGCGCATGCCGTGCAGCGCCGCGACCTGCAACACGGTCGGAATACAGCCAACGCGGCCGCCCAGCTCGCCCCAACGGGAGAGCGGCATGAGTTGGCGCGGAGGGACGCCGACCATGGGCTTGCCGATCTTTGCAAAAGCTTTGATTTCGTCCTCTGTGCGAGCGCTTAACCACACCGCATCGGCGCCCGCTTCGCAGCACGCCGAAACGCGCTCGATGCGTTCTTGCAGGGAATCTTTGGCTTCGGAACGGGCGATGATCACTAAATTCTTATCACGGCGGGTATCGAGAGCGGCTTTGATTTTGTTGACGAATTCATCGCGTGAAACCAGCCCAACATCGAAGCCTTCATGTCCCGCCCGTTTGGGCGTCATTTGATCTTCGATATGGAGCGCGGCGACACCGGATTTCTCGAACTCACGCACGGCGCGCGTCACATTGACCGCATTTCCATAGCCCGTCTCGCAGTCACTGACGATGGGAATATTGACGGCATCGACGATCTCCCGCGCTTTGTTGACCATTTCAGTCAGCGTGAGCAAGCCGGCATCGGCGAAGCCGAGGGAGCGATGCTGGCCGCTCCCGGAGATATGCACTAGCGGAAATCCCAGCCATTCGACCAGGCGCGCCTGAATGCCGTCATTGCAGCTTGGCGCAATATGGCATGCCGGCTCGTCGAGCATTTTTTTTAGCGATTGGCGTTTTTCTGCCGTGGTTGGTTCCATCTTGAATTCTTCCTTTCGGTTTATGTCGAATTGTGTCGGGCGACCGCCGGGCGCTTCTATGCGCGCTGGGTTCCGACGCGGGCGAATTCATCCCTTCGCCCCACTGTGGCTTTTAGCATTTCGGGCGGAATGTTCTTGGCGCCGCCGAGTACTTCGGCAAAAATTGCCATCTGCGCGGCTTCTTCGACGATCAGATTCGCGCGCGCTGCCGCGGCAGGATCGGCGCCGAACGCCAACACGCCGTGATTTTCCAGTAGCACGGCTTTGGTGTTTTTCGCTCTGCTCAACGCCTCGGCAATATTACTCACGGATTCTCCGGAGCCGCGCGGTCCGTATTTGGCAAGTGGAATGCCGTCGGTCATATCTTGGCGCACCAAGGCTTCGTAGGAGCAGCCGATCGACCGGCTCGCCAACGCAAAGCTCGTTGCATAGGTGGAATGGGTATGCACCACCGCTCCGGTTTCGGGCCGCTCTTTGTAGACAATGGCATGCATGTGCACGATTTCGGCGTTGGTCGGATTGATTTCGCCTTCAATTAGTTTGCCATCGAGGTCGAGCAGCGCAAGATTTTCCGGTTTCAAATTATCGAACGAGCTGGTGGCCGTTAGCAGAATCGTATCGGTCCCGGGGACGCGCACACTAAAGTTGCCATGATGACTCATGGAGATCGCGCCGATCCGGACGAGAAAATTTGCGCTCTCGAGGACGGCCTGGCGAAGGGCCGCATAATTCAGTCCCATGATTCCTCCTTCGAATGTAGCTAAGACTGCTTAGCACGGCTGCTGAAATATTCCCACGCGCGGTTGGAAACTTCTTCGGCAGAAACCTGAGGATGAATCACCGCGAGCTCTTCCGCTGTGAAGTAGCGCGGTTTGCCGGCAGACATCGCGCGCAGCTGATAACTGGCTGCTTCTTCCATCCATAACGTGAGCACACAGACGCGCCGCACGTCTTTGCCGGCGACGTTCACGCCGTGGCCGCGCAGCAGCATCGCTTCGTATTGACCTAAAGTGGCTGCAACCTGATCGCCGAGCTCGCGGGTGCGAATCAATGTGATGTGATCGAAAACCTGCACATTATTTTTAAAAACTGCGCCGGAAGCGTGCAGAGGACGTATGGTTTCGCCGAGCGAACTCAACACGACGCAACTTGGTGGATGAACATGGCAGACCGACTGAACATCGGGGCGCGCTTTGTAAATTCTGGCATGAATCCAAAATTCGGTATTCGGGCGACCGGCGCCGGCGAGTTGACGACCGTCGACGTCGAGCTCGAGCAAGTTATCGATCTGCACAAGTGCCGGGCTCATTCTTGGCGGAAAAATGAACCTGTCGGTGCCAGGGATGCGGGCGCTTACGTGTCCGAACGCCGCCGCGATACCTTGTTGGTGCAAAACATGGCTGGCAGTGACGATGTCTTGCTTGATTGGTTCGATATCCATCGTCTTTACCTCCCATATGTCAGCCACACGCAAATGTCCAACTGCGTAAATCAATGCGACACGAGTTGACGATATTGACTACGGAGCGTATTCCTCGATAGCTTCCGATGGCACAGCCGCGAAACCCGAAGAGCGTCGAAGCAACCCCTGAGGCGCAATCAAAAGGAGGCATAAAATGCGGGCACAAG
>DATIEH010000502.1:0-5486 GCA_035455905.1 Binatia bacterium
ATCAATGTCGGTGAGCTCGAACGAGCTTATTACGAGCGAGTTCCAGATATCAGTAATCCGCACGAGCGAGTGAGCTTCGGCACCAGCGGTCATCGGGGCAGCCCCTTCGACGGCACGCTCAACGAGGCGCACATTCTCGCCATCACGCAAGCGATCTGTGATTATCGCGCGATGAAGAAAATATCCGGGCCGTTGTTCATGGGTAAAGACACCCATGCTGTTTCGGGCCCGGCGCAGCGAAGCGCCCTCGAGGTGCTAGCAGCCAACGGCGTGGAAACCGTCATTCAGCGCGACGACGGCTTTACGCCGACGCCGTCGATCTCCAGAGCGATTTTGACCTACAACCGGAAGAGAAAAGACCACTTGGCGGATGGCATCGTTGTGACGCCGTCGCACAATCCGCCTGCTGATGGCGGATTCAAATATAATCCACCCGAGGGCGGGCCGGCGGATACAGACATCACGGACTGGATGCAACAGCGAGCGAACGAGTTGCTGGGCACCGGGAAGCGCGACGTCAAACGAATCGCCTACAGCGCGGCGCTTCAGGCATCGACCACACATCAGGACGATTTAATGCGTCCGTATGTCGATGATTTGACGGCGGTCATCGATATGGATGCGATTCGCTCCGCGCGGGTTAAGCTTGGTGTGGATCCGCTCGGCGGCGCGGCCCTAGGCTATTGGGAAAATATCGGCGAGCGGTATCGTCTCGAGTTGACGGTTGTCAATAAGAAAGTCGATCCGACTTTTCGTTTCATGACTGTGGATCACGACGGCAAAATCAGAATGGACTGTTCCAGTCCGTACGCCATGGCCGGATTGGTTCAAATGAAAGAAGAGTTCCAGGTAGCGCTGGGAAATGACGCCGATGCCGATCGACACGGCATCGTCACGCCGACTCAAGGATTGATGAACCCGAATCATTACCTCGCGGTGGCGATTCATTATTTGCTCAACCACCGGCCGAATTGGAAAAACACCGCCGTGGGCAAAACGCTCGTGAGTAGCTCGCTTATCGACAGGGTCGTGGAGAAGCTCGGCAGAAACCTGTTCGAAGTTCCGGTCGGATTTAAATGGTTTGCGCCGGGGTTGTTCGACGGCTCGATCTGTTTCGGCGGCGAAGAGAGCGCCGGCGCGAGTTTTCTTTGCCGCGACGGAACGGTTTGGACGACGGACAAAGACGGCATTATCCTGTGTCTGCTCGCCGCGGAAATTATCGCCACGACCGGCCGCGATCCCGGCGTTTGGTATGAAGATCTGGCGAACGCGCTTGGCCGTCCTTATTACACGCGCATGGATCTGCCAGCCACAGCGGCGCAGAAGAAGGCACTAAAATCGCTACGCCCAGAAACGTTGCCGGCAGCGGAGCTCGCCGGTGAGCCGATTCTCGCGAAACTGACCAAGGCTCCCGGTAACGGCGCAGAAATCGGCGGGTTAAAAGTTGCCGCGCGGAGCGGCTGGTTCGCCGTGCGGCCTTCAGGCACGGAAGATTTGTGCAAGATTTACGCTGAAAGCCTGCGCTCCGAAGAGCATCTCAAGCGAATTCAAGAAGAAGCGCTGGCGATTGCACAGAGTGTTTTCAATAGCCAAAGCGGCAGTTAAGAGGAGCGCTCAGCGCCACGGTTTGGCGGTTTGACACCTAAACGCGCTCCGCGAAAATTCCCACACATGCAATGGGAATACAAAATAGTCGCGCTCGGCTTGATTGTTGATGCTACCGAACAGAACCAACGAGAAAAGCATGAGCAAATTTTGAACGATCTCGGGCGGGAGGACTGGGAAGCCGTCGCTTACATCGCGCAAAGCGATACGGTTCTGTTAAAAAGACCGGCGAAGCATCTTAGCGATAGAAAAGCGACCCGGCAGCGCCGGTAATCGGCGTGGGATGATCGCCTGCAACATGTTGGCGTTTACAGCAGCGGTGGGAAGGGAAGAGACATCCCTATTTTTTCTTATGCTTTTGCCGCTTGAAGCCCACTTGGCTTCGCATCGGGTCATTCACCGCTTCTCTTAGTCGATCGCTATGAGCCTGCGGGAAGTCCAATGGCTGACCGATCCGCCACTCCGTCGTTTTCACAATCGGCTTGCTTTGCTTGTTTACCATATAACCAGCATGACACAGTTATGAGGGTGTTTCGCCCCCTGCATTATCGATCGCGTTACTGATGCACGATGAAACACAATCGTATTAGAGCGATCTGTGCTGATGTGAAAGGCGTCTTGGCAACCGCAGTGCCGTGTATTCTATGATCTGCCTTGATTGGGACATCTGATATTGTATCAGTGGACATTTCCGATTCGATCTCAATAAAGAGATACGGCTTGCGGATACCCGCACCCAAAATTTTCTGCTGTCAGCGGCGAAGAATGGGCGCTCCAAATGGGGCACCCGTGGCTCCGCCATCCACCATCAGCTCGACCGCGTTGACGTATGAGGAATCCTCCGAGGCAAGGAACAGCACGGCTTTTGCAAGTTCTTCCGACTCACCCCAACGGCCCAGCGGAACTACAGATGAGAAGAACTTCGCTTCTTTGGCGGACTCGTCTGTGGACATAGCGGCGCGGGATCCGCGCTTCCAAAGAGGAGTCTTAATCGCGCCCGGTGCGACGACATTCACACGAATGTTGCGCGGTGCCAGGTCTGCGGCGATCGCTCGCGCCATCGACACGAGACCACCCTTTGCGGCTGCGTATGCGGCCAGACCCGGTTGGCCCAGATAGTTGTGCACCGATCCATTAAAGATGATGCTGCTGTTGTCGTTCAGCAGATGCGCCGCTGAATTCACGGTAAAGAAAGCGCCGTTAAGGTCGGTGTGGATCACCTTCTCGAAAATGGCCTCGTCGGTCGAGCCGGTAGGCGTCCGGCCGGAGATGCCGGCGTTGGCAAAGACAATGTCGAGTTTCCCGAAATCTTTGGCCAGGGCTGCGAAGACCCGCTCGCGGTCTTCCGCAATAGTGATGTCTGCACGGTAGCCACGAGCGTGTGGTCCGAGTTCTGCCACCGCTTCATCGAGCGTCTCCTGGTCGCGACCGGTAATGGCGACCCGTGCGCCTTCAGCAATGAAAAGTCGGGCTGTGGCCAGACCGATGCCACTGTTACCGCCGGTGATAAGAGCCTTTTTCCCTGTGAGCTTCATAATGCCTCCTTTTTGAAGAACCCTACCGCAGCGATCTGAAACCCTCGCGAACTCTTCTGCGAACAGTTGCGGCTGTTCCCGCATAGACAAATGTTTTTCGTGCGTCGGCTGAGTTGGCTGTGCTTGTTCTGTGCCTCAACCTGGGCATAACATACAACTTCCATTGTCGAAGAAAAGGCAAGCGGGTCTCAAAATGGTTGGGCTTTCTTGTCGATGTTCGGTTCTGGTCCGCGCTGATCTTGACTCTTAATCAGCGGGCCTGGAGCCTCACTGAATGTCGGTTGTCGCGGACACTGATGCTGATGAACGGTCTGCGCTGCGCCTATCGCTGGTGTCGGTGCTTTCTGTCATATCCGCGATGATTTTCTGGAGAGATTCCATCCTGGCGATTTTTTCCATCCCAAACCGCTGAAAATTGGACGATAGAGAACTTACAAGTGGCCTCTTGTAACCGTCGAGTTGCGCTAGCGTATTGGGATTTGTTTTGCTTACATATACCGTCGACGAAGGGAGTGTCTTGGAGATGAACAAAGTCCTCGCGCTAGTCATCTTACTGGTCTGCTTAGTCAGTGGCTGCGAAACGATCCGGCAAAAAACTTCGGGGCCGGAATTTGAAGACGCCAAATTGACCGCGATCATCAAAGCTGAGCTGGCGCGGGAGGACACAGCGAGTGTGCAGGCGATCTCGGTCAAAGTTGACAATGGTGTGGCCACGCTCAAAGGCACCGTGAATTCGGCGGAGAAAAAAGCGAAAGCCGAAGAAATAACGAGCAAGGTCACCGGCGTGAAGAGCGTGGCCAACAACCTGGAAGTAAAGCCCTGATTTCCACGCAACGCGTGCTGAAAATCGCTGACTTCGACACCGATCATAGGGCAAGTTCCATCGCGCCCCCTTCAAGGCGTTTCCCCTGGGTATTTCTCCTAGGCGCACGATTTCCTTTCGTCGGCTCCGGGTCGAACTCACAACGAGTAGCACACTCCCCGGAGAGACGATGTGCGGACAACTTAGAGTAGCCATTTACCACCGGGTCACGCCCTGAATCCTCAGCCGCGTCACCTCGGTTTGTTCTCTGATTTTTCGCGTCCAAATCCCTTGCGTGCGATGGTCCACACTCACGCCAGACGAATTTGATTACTAATCAACTGCCCACGCTGTAACGGCTACGTCGGTATCGTTATTCGTGAACCCGGGGCGCAACAGGGCGCTCCAAGCCGTGAACGGTCGCTGTAGCCGGTGTGTATATCGTATGGCGTGGATCGTGATTCGAGGCGGGCAGCGCGACGCCTTACCGTTGCCGCGTCGCCGGTTGCTGCCTCCAATATCCTTCGCCTAGTGTGCCGCCCGCCATTTCCTGAAGCTCACCAGGCCACGTAAAAACATACGAAAATAGCGCATTGAGAAGGTGTGAACATGGACTAGGGTAGGCATTGGACGCCTTCGATTACCAAGGTTAGCCGAGGCACCGCGATTGCTTTTTCGGCGGCGAAAAAGGAACGCCGAAACAATGCCCAAAAAGGTTCTCCTGGTCGATAACAATCGCGAGTACCGCCACGCGTTGGCGTCGATTGTGCGCCGAGTCGGCTATGACGTGATACACGCCGAGGAAATTGCCGATGCCGTAGAAAGGTTGGTGAGCGACCGACCCGATTTGGTCATGATAGGCGACGGTGTTGAAATCAACGGGCTAAAGAGCAATCAATTTCCCGTCAATATTCCCATTGTTATTTATACCGCGCAGCGAACCTCAAGTTGGGTGGGCGAAGCCTTGTCAAACGGCGCCGCTGACATTATAACCAAGCCCATTTCTTCAACCGATCTGCGTGAACTGCTGCACAAGCACCTGCAAACTTCCCGAAATAGACCCCGGCCAATACCTTCGCCATGCTTTGTGAATGAATCAGCGCCATAGCGAATCGTTGCTAACCACGTTACCGAATCACCTTGTCCGCTCTCGCCAGCACGTTCGGGGGAATGGTGAGGCCAATCTGTTTGGCGGTTTTGAGATTGATCACGAGCTCGAATTTTGTTGGTTGCTCCACGGGCAGGTCAGCAGGCTTAGCGCCTTTCAGGATTTTGTCCACGTAATAGGCGGCACGAGTGAAACTATCGTTTTCGTCGGAGGAATAAGACAAAAGACTACCTGCTTGTACAAAAACGCCGCCTTCGGACATCGAAGGCATTCGCTTTTGAATCGCAAGCTCCGCAATGCGCTTACGGTTATTTATGAGGAGGGGATTCCTAAGTATTATGAGCGCTTCTACTCGCTCCTTAGTCCGGAAAACTTCCTCGAAATCAGAGCTTGAACTCCGAACGTCGATGGCTTGAAGCTCTAGCTTCAGAGCGCG
>DATIEH010000503.1:0-2223 GCA_035455905.1 Binatia bacterium
CACGCGTTTCTCGGACAGTAAATTCCCGGCTTGGTGCGGGCGGTTCGTCCGATCATCAACTCAGGCACGCCTTCTCCAGCGCATCCTTCGCCGAGCCATCGACATCTAATTTGCATCCGAAAGGCCGATTCCGGAGGAACACATGGCAGTAAACGATCATTACGATGTCATTATCATCGGCAGCGGCGCCGGTGGGGGCACCCTTGCGCACAAGCTCGCGCCGACTGGCAAAAAGATTTTGCTCCTAGAGCGCGGCGGCTACGTGCCGCGGGAAAAAGACAATTGGAATCCGCGTGCCGTAAATCTAGCAGGAAAATATCAGACCAAAGAAAAATGGCATGACGCGGCCGGCAACGAACTCCACCCGCACACCAACTACTATGTGGGCGGCAACACGAAATTCTTCGGCGCGGCGCTGTTTCGCTTGCGCAAGGAAGACTTCGGCGAAATCAAACACCATGGCGGGGTCTCGCCGGCCTGGCCGATTACCTACGACGAGTTGGAGCCCTACTACACCAAAGCAGAAAAGCTCTATCACGTGCACGGTAATGCCGGCGAGGATCCGACCGAGCCGCGCAGAAGCGCGCCCTATCCGCACTCGGCGGTAAGTCATGAGCCGCGGCTCCAGCAGCTCTCGGACGATTTCGAGCGGCTCGGCCTGCGTCCGTTTCACACACCGCTCGGTGTCATGCTCGATGAAAAGCTGCCCCATTTGAGCAAGTGCATTCGCTGTGGAACGTGCGACGGTTTTCCCTGCCTGCTCTCGGCCAAATCTGATGCTCAGGTGTGTGCCGTCGATCCGGCTTTGCAAAATCCGAATGTCTCACTGCTGACCGATGCCTATGTCGAAACATTAGTCACCGATGACTCCGGACGAAGAGTCTCCAAGGTCGTAGTTCGCCGTGAGGGTCAACGCGAAGAGTTTTCGGCGGATATCGTCGTCATTTCCTGCGGAGCGATCAACTCCGCCGCGCTGCTGCTTCGATCGGCCAACGACAAGCATCCTCGCGGCCTCGCCAACAGCTCGGATATGGTCGGGCGGCACTACATGGGACATGTGAATTCCGTCTTGATGGCACTTTCCAAATGTCCCAATCCGACGATTTTTCAAAAGTCACTCTCGCTCAACGATTTCTATTTCGGCGCCAGCGGCTGGAATTATCCAATGGGTCACATCTCGTTCGTCGGTAAGCTCGACGGCGAAACCTTACGCGGCGGTGCGCCTGCCATTGCACCAGGCTGGACTTTGGATTTAATGGCCAAGCATTCGCTCGATTTCTGGCTCACATCCGAGGATCTACCCGATCCCAACAATCGGGTCACTATCGATTCCGAAGGCGGAGTTGTCTTGAGCTATTCACCCAATAACCAGGAAGGTCACAAGCGCTTGATCGTCAAGCTGAAAGGATTAATGCAGCAACAGAGTAAATGCAGCGTGCATGGTCACAACTGCCACGAAGGCCTTTTTGCTCGCAATCTGTTCATCGGCCAACGAATTCCCCTTGCCGGCGTCGCCCACCAGGTGGGCACGGCGCGTTTCGGCAAAGATCCGAGAACCAGCGTACTCGATCCAAACTGCAAAGCCCATGATTTAGACAATCTCTACGTGGTCGACGGGAGCTTTTTCGTATCCAGCGGCGCGGTAAACCCGGCGCTCACCATTATGGCCAATGCGCTTCGTGTCGGTGCGCACCTAAGCGAACAGCTCAAATAAACTCAAAAGAAAATGCCAACGGCAAAAGTACTTGAATCTTCCCACAGCTCAATCTCGCCTCGAGTGGTTGAAATCGCTCCCCTTGAGGCGAAGCAAAGCTCCGTCACGCCGACGCACACCGGCAGACAGGAGTGGCGGTGCGTGGAAATACGCAAGGCCTGGATTCCGGCTTTCGCCGGAATGACGAAAAAGAAAACTCAGCTGCAAGCAGACTCCGGCAAAATCCCTCGGCTGCGCGCCGAGAGTAGTTTAATTCTGCGCGGTCTGCTTGTGGTTTTTTCCGTTTTACTTTTTAGTTGTCCCGCTTTTTCCCAGCTCATCAACTCCGTCGAGACCATCGGCATGACCATTTCGGATATTAACCGCGAAACAGAATTCTTCAGCAAGGTACTGGGTTTTGAGAAGATCGGCGATTTCGAGGTGTATGGCGCCGACTATGAAAAACTGCAGGGCCTCTTTGGCCTTCGAATGCGCGTCGTGCGCATGAAACTCGGAGAGGAAACCGTCGA
>DATIEH010000504.1:0-6042 GCA_035455905.1 Binatia bacterium
TTTCCAAACGGCTGCGCACCAGGCCAGGACAATCGTCCGTACGATGAGGCAACCCCAACGCTGATTCGGAGTGACTCCCGCTGAACCGATGAGATCCGTGAATGCGCCACTACAATTGTGTTCGCATTATCTCCAGCGGCAAGTTGTTCAAACAACGCGGGCCATTTTCTTCGATGACAAAGAAATCACCGACGAAAAGACCGCGTGTGTGGCTCTTGTCGACAATATGCATCTGCAGAGTAAAAACGTGACCCACTTGGTAAACGAGTCGCCCGTCGGAGTCAAAAAGATAACGATCTTCGGCGCTCTGCACGCGATCGAAGCCGATCTGTGGTTCGTGGCGGGGGTTCGCGCCGAGCATTCCCTGGAGAAAGCCGCCGTAAAATTCATACTCCGTGTCGCGGATGAACTGCATCGCCTCAATGGAATCTTCGCTGCTCTTCCCGACGTGAAGCGTCGGCACGAGCCGCCGATAGCCTTCGATCGCGAGATCAAACATCTCTCGGTATTCGGCGGTTGGCTCCCCGGTGGTCACCGGCCTGCCACACTGCGCCTCGTAGCCGTTGTAAAAGATGCCTAGCTCGTTGTTAATGATATCGCGCTCGCCGATGATCCGCTCCACCGGCCGCGGCCTCTGATCGTTGATGTCGGGGTCGAGCATCGAGCACGATCCGAGTTGAATCATGCCCATCTCGCCGCCCGCTTTCAGGACCGCGTCGTGCACAAGACCGAAGACTTCGCCTTCGGTCATGCCGGGCTTCACACGCTCCTGCATCGCGCGAATGCCGATGTCGCCGAGCTCCGCGGAACGTTCAAGAAACTGAATTTCCTCCGGGCTCTTTAGCAGTCGCATGGCGATGAATTCTTTGGTGACCGGGACCAATTCGGCCTGGGGCAAATTCGTGGTGAAATGATCCCAGTGATTTTTCGGTATCGACGTATACGGATCGTATTCGACGATGCCGATGCGGCCTTGGTCATAACCGCGCTCCCGGATTTCCGCCACGATCGCATCGAGGACGCTCGGCTTGCCGACGATCACATTGCGTACTGCCGTGCGTGCCAGCATGGCGCCTGCCAGTGAATGGCCGGGGCGAGTAACCACGGCCGGATCACCCTCTTTAGGGAAAAAGCAGTAGTTCGCCATTTCCGCCTTGCCCATCATGTTCGTGACGTAGCGGAAATTGAACCAGCAGCGCCCATACGCCGCCGAGCCGCCGACGATCAGCAGGCAATCGAGATTGAGGGTGCGCATCATTTTGCGAATATTGACGTAACGACGCTCGTACTCCGCCGCGGAAAAGCGCGGATAAACGAAGCGCTTTCGCATCCGTTCCAGTTCATCCTGGCTGAGCAGCATCAAATCCTCCGAGCCGTTAGCTCAACGCCTTCTCGTAGGATGCGGTGACTGGGAGGAAACCGCATCGGTTGCGAAGAATCGATGCGGCTCGCTTTGCTTACCGCATCCTACAGCGCTCATCTGCCGCCATAGAGCCGGTCGATGTACCCGCTGTCGTCCAGTTCTTTGACAAAGCTCATATCCACAAAATCCTCCGCACGAACAGTCGCCGGCGTATTTTTGGTCCGCTGGGAATCGACAATCAGCGCCATGCCTTCCACGGTGGGATAGGGCTTTCGTGGCGTGAGTTTCAGAGCGAATTCCTGGTAGCTCTCCTCCAGCGCCGTGCGGTCGTTCGTTTTGAGATTGCGTGCGATGATCGCCAGGCTCTCTTCCTTATGCGTTTTATAGAAGTGCACGGCATCGACCATCGACTTGACAACCTTGCGCACCGTATCGCGATTTTTATCGATAAAATCCTTGCTCGTTGCTACCCCGGTTTGCTGATACGGAATCACTAAACTTTGCGGTGTAACCATGGCGCGAAATCCTGCTTCGCGCGCGATCGCCGTCAGTGGTGGACTCAGTAGAGCGCCGTCGATGGAGCCGGCCTTGAGCGCGGCGAGTCTCACCAAGTCACCTCCTCCGCCTAACTGCAGGATGGTGACGTCCTTTTCGGGATCCAGGCCCAGGCGGCGAAAAATCTGTCGCATCATGAAGTCCGGCGAGCTGCCGAAACTGCCCATGCCGAATTTCTTTCCTTTAAGCTCTTGTGCCGAGGTGATGTTGGGCTTGACAAAAAGACTGTAAGTCGAAGTATTGATGAGCCCGGCGATCATCCGAAGACTCAGCCCGCCGAGGTTTGCGCTGACCATTCCAGGTCCCGCCATAACGGCAATTTTGATTTGACCCGCCGCAAACGCTTGCGCGACGATGCGTCCGCCGCCGATGTAAATGAGCCGCGTCTCCAGACCGTTGCGCTCGAAGAAACCCCGATCCTGCGCGATCCAGAGCGGGATGCTCGTACCGCCGATACTGCTATAAACAACTTCCAGCTTTTCTTTCTGGGCGAGCGCGAATGAGGCGCTGCTCGCCATGAACAGCAGCGCTATGAAAACAAAAAGCGCCGGCCGTTTCATTTGCCGTCGCCTCCCAGCTGTTTGCACAAGGTCAAATCGACTACATCTTCAACCTTCAGATTCGCCGCCTTGGGATTGATGCCCATCTCCACCATGAGCTTCATGATCGAGCGCACGCCGGGCACGGTCGGGCAGATGCTGCGCGGCAGGTCCTCTACGAGATCGCCGTAAGCCGCTTCGGCCTTGTCGCGCGCGCTCATTTTCAAATTCTTCATCAACGATTCAACCCCCCGATTCTTATTTGCCGGCGCGGCGATAAAGTTCACCGCGTCCACCGTTGCGCGCGCAATCCGTTCGATCAGCTGGGGATCGTTCCGCATAATTTTTCGCGACGTAACGAGCCCGCTCGCCTGAAACGGAATATTCAGCTTCGCCATGTCAACGAGAATCGGGTAGCCTTCGCTGGTCGCGGGGTTGCCGATCTCCGGTGAAACCACCGTCGCTTGCGTCACTCCTGATTTGACCGCTGCGAGGCGCAGCGGCTCCGCGCCGGTCGGTAGCAGCGTGATATTGTCGCGGCGCGGATTGAGCCCGATGTGATCCAGGGCGACGATGGCTGCTAAGGTCGCCAAGCCCGCCATGCTCGCGCCGATGCCGACGTTTTTTCCCCTGAGATCCTCCGCACGTTTGATGCTCGGATGCGCGATCAATTGATATCGGACTTTGTTTTGATTGCCCATGATCATGACCATATCGCCGCCGGCCACTACCGCATTGATCACATGAGTCGGACCGATGAGCCCGACGGGAACCTCTCCCGCAAGCATCGCCTGCGCCGCTTGCGTCGCGATGATAAAAACCGGTTCCACCTCCACGTTGTGCTTGCGAAAAATTCCTTGCTCCTTCGCAATCCACGTCGTTTCCATGTAAGCGTTGATCGCACCGTAGGCAAAGCGCGCCTTCGAGACCTGCTCTGCAGCCGATATGGCGCGAGGCGCCCAAACATATAAGACGATCGCTACGACGAACATTTTCTGTATCATCACGACTCCTTCGTTCGAACCGAAAGTTCAACGTTTACCCAGACCCTCACCCGCCCCTCGCCTGCTTGCGGGAGACGGTAAAAGAAACCAAAACGCCGTCGGATGCTCTATGTAGCGAAAAGTCTCCCCGCCCATTCCGATGGGAAATGATAGGGCGAGGGAAGTTTCATTGCCTGGAGGTAAGCTCATGACTCACTTCGGGTTTCGACTTTGAGCGTGGAATACGAACGTTGAACGGCCATATCAGCCGAGGTCATACAGTCGCGCGCAATTGTCCCAAAGGATTTTGCACCGGCTGCTCTCGCTCAATCCCTCGATTTCCAAAAATTCGTCGATGGCATGGGGAAAATGCGCGTCGATGTGTGGGTAGTCGGTGGAAACCACGAGATTATCGTCGCCGATTCGTTTGATCACATCCGTAACGAGATATTCATCGGGATCGACTGAAATGAAGCACTGCTCGAGAAAATATTGGCTCGGCTTGCGCGACAGCGCCACATCCGCCAGAGGACCATGGAGCTTGGCCCGTTCGTCGAGCCGATACAGAAGCCAGGGAAGCCAGGCGCAGTTGCCTTCCAGGAATGCGACACGCAGCTTGGGAAATTTCTCCAAAACACCGCCGGCGCAAAAACTTGCTATCGCTTGAATCAATTCGAGCGGATTGCGCAGCGCGAGCGCGACAATATTCGCGTTCGGGTGGCCGAAAAATTTGTTCGCCACCTGCTCCTGCTGGGGTCGCGCCGGTGGATGGAAGCAAAGTGCGACGCCGAGCTTTTCGATCTCCGTCCAGAGCGGATCAAAGTAACGATCGTGAATTCTCCTGCCGTTGATCGGCTCCGGACAAAGGGAGAGCGCCCGAATCCCGAGCTGCTGGACAACACGCCGCACTTCCTCGACCGCGAGGTCGACGTCGTGCAAAGTGATCAACGCCGAGGCCTTGAGCCTCTGCGGACTCTCCTCGCAAAAATCAGCAATCCAGTCGTTCCACGCTCTACACAAATCATTGGCGTACTCTGGTTCCAGCGTTTCGTCGCAATGCAGCGGCGAAGTCCGGAAAAGCACCGCCAGATCGAGACCCTCGCGATCCATCGCCTCGACTTGAGAAGCTGCGTCATATTCTCGCGCGACGGCAAAATCATAGCGGTCGGCCACCTGCTTCTGACCATGATCGATCACTTCCGTGATGCCGCGTAACGTCTCTTTGCCACCTCCGATGGAAAATTCGACCCTGCCGTGCTTACCGTTTCTTTGTCCGCGCGGAATGCGGTCGCCCCATTTTGGATTCATATATTTGGCGTACAGATTCGCCGCATCGTAGACGTGCATATCACTATCGAAACAACGAAATCCGTTCTTCATAAATTGAATCTCCTTGTTCCTGTCTTCGGAAAGATTCCTCACGCGTTCAGGATGACACCCATACATAAACCAAGTGAAACCGCTTGAACGTATTGAACGAGTTAAACCCGATTGAACTCGGCCCTCATAAATCCAGCGTGTTCGGCGCAAACAACTCTTCCAGTGGCATTTTTCTGTCCGCCAATCCCTGCTCGTGCAGGTAAGTCGCCAATGTTTCGACCACGTGGCGATTTTTCTCCAAACCGTACGGCCACGGGTCATGACCGAGAATTCGCTCTTGTTCTTCAACAGGCCCGCGAAACCAGGCAAGACTGATTTTGTACGGCGATAAGTCTTTCAATCGCGCGTAGGCGTCTTCTTTGGCGCGCTGAAATGCCTTGAAGAGACTGCGCGCGATCCATGGATTGTCTTCCCAGACGTTTTGACGCAGCGCCACGGAATGCATAATCGGGAAGATACCCGTTCGTTGGAAATATTCCGCTTCGACTTTCGGCGCATCCTGGAACAACCGGCGGATATGGGGCGGCGGATTGAACAATGACGGGAACAAGCTCGGCACCATGATCGCGTCGAGCTCGCCGTCGAAAAACATCTGATCGGGTTTACGATCGGGCATGATCCGCCTGACTTTGTACCGTTTTGGGAGTTCCATCTCCATACGCGCGTGTGGCGTCCACAGATACCATTCAATTTCGTCCAGATTGACCCCGTATTCGTGCTGCAGCATGCCGCGCATCCAGACCGTAGCGGTTTGCTGAAATTCCCCAAGGCCGACCCGCTTGCCCGTGAGATCCTTCGGCTCACGAATCCCGCTCTTGGTGTTGATAAAAATATAGGAATGCCGAAAAGCCCGCGCCGGAAAGACCGGAATTGCGGTTAATGGTTTCCCCATCGTCTTGGCGGTAATGTACGAAGACAAAGAAATCTCCGAAGCATCGAAATCGTAGTAATTCAGCATGCGCGTCCAGATTTCGAGATGCGGCAGGACGAGCCAGTTGAGCTTGATGCCTTCGGGCTTGATCGAGGCATCGATCAGCGGATGGGTGCGGTCATAATCGCCGCAGGCTATGGTGAGTTGAAGCGCCATCATTACCCCGTGCTTTATTCACCACGAAGACACGAAGCGAGGCCGCAGCATGCTGCCCCAGCGTCAATTTCAGAAACTCCGTGGCCTTCGGGAGTCCGTGGTGAAATTTGCGTATTCTGTTCTTTACACGAACGG
>DATIEH010000505.1:0-4388 GCA_035455905.1 Binatia bacterium
CCGGCTTCGATCGTCGCGGAACAAAACCAGCTCTTCACCGAGTATTTTTACTTTTAGCGGCGCGCCGCCGATCGGCAATTCTTCACTGAGTGCCACCGGCTGCCAATAGCGACGCAAAAGCTCACCGCACGGCGTATTCGGACTGATTTGAGTAAGGAGTTGATTTTCTTCCACGCTAATCATGGTTGTTACCTCTTCAACGATCTTCCGAGGCGTTTATTGCTCGCCGCACTCAACAACCGCAACCGTCACACCGGCGAAGGCCGGTATTCAGGTTTGCCGACGTATGGATTCCGGCTTTCGCCGGAATGACCAACTGAGTTCCCGCTCATAAAAGATCCTTGTATAGGTCGCGCCAACCAGGATTGCACTCTTCGATCAACCGTAACTTCCACGCTCGTTTCCATTCTTTAATCGCCTTTTCACGCACAATGGCTGTTTGCATGGTCCCACACTGCTCATACCATACTAACCTATGAACTCTATATCGCTTCGTGAATCCCTCGGCGAGATCATTCCTATGTTGCCATACACGTTGAATGAGATCGGATGTTACACCAACATATAGCGTCCCGTTTCGTTTACTGGCAAGAATATACACGCATGGTTGTTTCAATGCCTCACCGCTGCCGCTTAGCGACCGTCACACCGGCGAAGGCCGGTGTCCAGCTTGTGATAACCTGGATTCCGGCGTGCACCGGAATGACCATTTTACGATGTCTTCTCGACCGGCTTGCTTGGGTGCCGCGTGGCGAAACTGATATCAGGCCGCACCTTCAAGACTCTCCCGCGCGAAACACTCACCGTACCGGTTTTTACATCGCGCGGTTTCGAAACGTGGCGCGCGCGGCTGTAGTGAACCGCCACAGTCGATGCATTGCGCGCCTTGCTATGGTATGCCGCCACCGCCGCGGCTTGCTTGAGAGTCTCCCGGCTCGGCTCGGCATCGGCTCGCGCGCGTAGAATCACATGGCTGCCCGGAACCTTGTCCGCATGAAACCACCAATCATTGGCCTCTGCCAGTTGCGTGCTTAAATAGTCGTTGTCGGCATCGCTGGCGCCTGCGAAAACCATCCAGCCACCGGGAAGTTCGTAGGAAAGAATACGAGGTTTGGCGCCGCTCAAAGTTGGGAACCGCAACAAATCGCGAGAGCTATTTGCTTTCGAGCCGCTTGAAAAATCCTTCTTCTTCCATGCTCTTTAAAAGCGACAGATCCAAAAACTCCGCGGCCTTCTTGCCGCGCAGATGCGGCAGCGATTGACTTAAATCCTCTATGTCGTTCTGAATCGCCTCTTCGTTCGGAAACGGCCGCACAGGAATCGATCCTAGAAGATAATTCCTGTGCATCGACTCGAGCAGTCTCTGATCTTCGATCTTCATATACTTTCGATAAATGCGCATGGTCAGATCTTTGTTGTTGCGGCCGATCCATGTGCCTTCGGTAATCGCCATCAAAAACGACTTGAGCTGTCGCGGATGCTGTTTTACGAGCATGCGGCTAGTGGCAATGTCGCTGCCGGTCGTATATACGCCGGCATCGTATAAATCCGCGAGGATCGAAAACTTCAAGCCCTTGTTTCCCAGTTGAAGAATATTGTCTTCGGTGCCGAGCGTCGCATCGATCTTACCCTGCATCATCATCAACAGGCGCCGGTCCGACTCACTCACGCCCGTGGGAATCAGCTGCACGTCTTTGCCCGGTGTGAGACCGAGCTTCCGCAGCAGCCGTTGCAACGCGAAGTCGGATCCTGCACCAACGCGGCTCGAACCGATGATTTTGCCTTTCAGGTCTTGTACGGTCTTGATCGAGGGAAGCGCGATCAATTTATAGGCGATGTGGCCGAGGCTCGCAATGATAACGATGGGCGCACCGCGCGCCGCCGCCCCAACAGCCGAGGAACCTGAGGCAGCGATGATATCGACGCTGCCGCCGAGGAGCGCGTTTACCGATACAACTCCGGAAGCGATATAAATCAGATTGCCTTCCAAACCGTATTTTTCGAACAGCCCGAGATCTTTGGCGATCCACAGCGGCCCGCGGGTTCCCGAGACCGATGCGTAGGAGATGGTAAATGAGTCGAGCTTCCTGTCCTGGGCAGAAGCTTTCGTCGGCTGTAACACCACGACCATTATGAATAGCGAAAGTAATACAATTCTAATATTGAGGGCGAAGCGAGAATCCGACCTCCTCCCCCACGATGGCGGAGGAAACAGATAGGGGTGATTACGCCGCGAGACAGGCACCCCTATCCCCCATAAAGGGGAAAGGAATATCGATCTCGAACCGCCCTGGTGCGTCTGGCAGCCGCCGATATTACTCCCAACGGACATTAGTAATGTTCGCCCTCTTTCAGCGTTCGGATGCCGGCGCGAATCTGCGCCTTTGATTTGATTTTGTGTTTCCACAGTAGAAATGGCCATGCGCGATACGGATTCTCCAGGCGCGCGTTACTGCGGCCACGACCGGCGTCAGCCATCGGTTTGACCTGGCCAAGGCTCGTCATCAAAAGTTGATCCTGACAAGCCCGTTCGAGCTGAATCGCTGAAATGCACGTTCCTTCGATGCCGGGACCGACAACGACAATTCCGTGACCACGCAAAAAAGTCGCATAGTGCAATCCCAAATTGTCGACCATCCGCTGCGCGAGCGCGAAATCGTTGATACCGCGGCTCTCGTGAAAGATCGGCACGCCGTCTGAAAAGATGCGCGCCTCGCGGTTGAACGGGATAAGCCCGCAATCGAGTAAACCCACAAGAATCGAATAGCGCGCATGACAATGAATAACGCTATTTACATCTGAACGGGATTTATAAACCGCTGCGTGAATTGGCGACTCAGAGGGAATCGGTCCTTTGCCGGCAATCCGTTTGCCATCGAAGGTGACTGTACAGATATCTTTGGGGTTTGCCAGCACGCCCGCGAAGCGCGGATTGATGAGAAAGGTTTCGGTGCCGGGGATCCGAGCGCTCAAATGACCCGATCCCGACAGTACGCCTTCCCCGGTGATGACCTGAATGCCTTCGACCAGGCGGCGCTTCAGATTTTCGATTGCCGATTTTTGCTTTACGATTTTCGGAGTCATTGAAGTTTGGCCGTCCCGCTTTTTGAACTTCTTGAACGACTGGAACGTATTGAACGCCTAATTTTTTTTAAGCCACTCACAATAAAATCGCCACAAGGTCTCCGGCCCGCCGCCGCCCATGCCCGTCGTTTTCCTCGTCAGAAAAGTCTGCTGATCTTGCTGGGAAATCGACGCCACATTACCAAGCATCGCGGCTTGAAGGTTCAAGCTTGCGAGATGATCCAACTTGATCGCCTTGATCGTGGCATCTTCGATGCTGGCGCCGCACACCACGACACCGTGACCGCGCAAGATGCAAATATCGTGATCGCCCATTACCTCCATCATCGCATGCACGTGCTCCACATCGTGTAATGTCAAACTGCTCTGATATACCGGAACGCCTTTGATGGCGATGCGCATGCCGCGTGGATCGTAACCGCCGAAGATGGGCCGCAATTCGATCCCCGCCATGCTCGTCAAAACGATCGAGGCGGGATGCGCGTGAACGATCCCCCGCACATCAGGACGCGCTTTGTAAAGCTCGCCATGAATCACCGATTCATTCGGCGGCTTGAGGATGCTTTTCTTTTCGAGGGTCCGACCGTCGAAGTCTGCAAGTACCACGTCGCTCGGCCTGGTAAACAGTAGGCCCGTCTCCTCTTTACCTCGGCCGCGGATCAGCATCGCCGCTCCGCTGCGCGCACTCACATGGCCCGTGGTTTCCTTGAACAATCCAAGCTTAGCGAGGATTTGGCAAGCCAACGCAACTTTCTTCGCAAGCGCCAAATCGCTCGAAGAATTTTGGCTTTTCGATTTTCGATTTTGGATTGACGAACTCCCGGTGAAGCTATCGCTTAGTAACACGCGACCGTTGGTCCGTCAACGAATCGTTCCGTCGGCGGCTTGGCTGGAGGAAGGTCTGTCATTTTAAAGATGACAATCACTAGTTCAGTTACTCCGAGCAAAGCGAAGAACTCTTCTTTCTCACAACCGTTCATTGACAGCTCTTGTCGGTTCCTATACGGGAACGCACATGTCCAAGACAATTTGGTTGCGCGTGAAGCTTCCCGAAAAAGACTTGAGTCTGCTGCGCAGCGATTTTTCGAGTTGTGAACTCATGACGGAACCAGATGATGCCATCGGCACTGAGCAGCTTCAAAGGATCGAAGGCGTTTTCACGGAAGAAGTTTTGCCGGAGTCGCTCGTGCAGCAAATGCCGCGATTAAAATGGCTTCATGTGACACGCGGCGGCGTCAATGCTTATCTTACTCCCTCAGTCAAAGCGCGGCCGATACAAGTCACCGGCTCAAAGGGAATCCACG
>DATIEH010000506.1:0-4769 GCA_035455905.1 Binatia bacterium
CGATCCGGTCATACAGCACGCCGATCGAGCGCAAGCTCACATCCTTCGCCGGATCGAGTCCGAATTTTCTCAAGCTGACACGCAGAGCAAAATCGGCGATGGTTCCCGGGCTTTGATTGGCGCCGATTTTTCCTTTCAGCTCATCGGCCCGCTTGATCCCCGGCACGGTGACAAAATAATAGGTAAGAATATTGACGCTACCCGCGATCGCGACAATGTCGCCGCCGCCCAGACGCGCGCTCACGGCAGCCGGCCCCGCGCTCTCTGCGATTGCGCTTTCACCCGCCAAGATCGCCTGCAGTGTGCGCACACTGCTGGGAATCAGCACAGGCACGACATCGAGACCCTGTTTGTCGAACAGCCGCGCCTCTTTTGCCACCCAGATCACAGCGGACGCTCCTGGCGCAGGAGAAAAATAAGCCGTGTAGATTCGCTCAGCCGCCCTCAACTCCAGCGGACAAGCGATGAACGCAAAAACCATCGAGAGTGTCGCAGCCGCTTTTACTAGTAACCGAATTTGTTTTGGCTTCATCGGCGACTCCTCCGGTCGATGTTTTTTGTTTCGCCTCCGACAGCGACGCGCTCGATCAGGTTTTTAGCTACGACTTCAAGGTAAACTCCAAAACCTATTTGAGAATTTCCTTGGCCTTGGCCACCAGGGCGGGGTCGAGGTTGAAGAGTTCTTTGACCGCGCGCTCCAGTTCCGCGCCATCGAGCGGATTGACGTCGAGGTTGGCTTTCTTGGCTTCGGCGAGAAACTCCAGATCTTTGAGCGTGTCGATAAATCCCTTGCGTAGAATTTCCAGACGATCCTTCGGCGTCCCCGGAGGCAAGACATAGGGACGGGCCGTCAGTCCGGCAGTGTGGACCAGTGCGCCAATTAGCTTTCGGGCTTCATCGGTTTTCGCGTAATTGATGGTCAACGGCACATTGGTGAGCTCGGGATGCGATTTCGGCAGAGCCTGTGCGACGATGATCAGCTCCTTACTGCTCAGCTCCTTGCTCCAGGTCGACTTGAACGATTCCCACGAATTGCAAACGCCCTGAATTTCGCCGCCCGCAAAGGCTAACCGAATATCGGCAGTGCCTTTGTAGCCGGTGACGAGTTGCATCGGGAGCCCTATCGTAGCGGCGAGAACTTTCGGAATATCATCGGTAATGCTGCCAGGTCCGACGCCGCCTAATTTGATTGGCGTCTTGGATGCCAACCATTGGTCAAAAGTCGTGATACCGGTTGCTCTGGAAATTCCGAACACGGAGCTGTCCTGCGCCGGCACGCCGATGAATTCAAACTTATTGGATTCGAACTCGATGCCGGGTTTCCCCAGCAACTGCTGCAAAAACAACCCGCCGCTGAAGTGGCCGATCGTGAGCCCATCGGGCTTGGCGATCCTGTACATGTAATTGGCGGAAATCAGAAAACCCGCTCCCGGCATATTCTCGACGACAAAGACCGGATTGCCGGGAATGTGCTTTCCCATATGGCGCGCAATGGTGCGCGAGTAGGTATCGTAACCGCCGCCGGCCGATGCGCCCACGATCAGGCGAATGCTTTTGCCTTTGTAAAAATCCTGGGCCGATGCCGGCGCAACTAAAGTTAGCCATAGAGCGACCGCCGCCCAACCCCTAAACACCATCAAGGTCATGCCCATACTCCTCCTGCGTATTTTTCCCGCCTAATATTCGCCACTCTGAAATTATTTCGCGTTAATGCTCACAGACATCGACGAATATCCCATCCGGGCTTGAAAACTGGAATTGTCCGTGGCGGCAGGATGCGATCAGAGCAAGACGACGCTCGCCTTCGCTCACCTCGCTGATGATCCGCTCGCGCAGCTCGGGATTTATCTCACGCAACGCGGCGAGCTCTTTTTTCACCGCGCCAACGTCTTCAACTTTGAACCCGACATGTTCTAAACCGGGCCGATCGATTCCCGCGCCTTCGAAGTCGCTCATCTTCCACGGCGCGATAATCAACGTCATTCTGCCGTCGGTGAGATAATAGTTGGGGTCCTCAAGCGCTTTGTCGGCTTCTCGTAAATCGAACGAATCGCGATAAAAGGCCGCGATTGCGGCAGGATTCATGACCCGGAGTTTTAGATGATGAACCCGTCTCGGCTGCTCGCGTTGCGCCTCGACATAGACATCGCGGCGGTTCGAGGCACCTTCCTCGGTTAGATCGAAATAATTTCCTTCCGGATCATGGGCGCCGTAGGTCGCAAACGGTCGATTCGATGGCCGTTTGAGCACGGCCACTTCCGGATAGTTTTTTCTGACCCGCCTGATCGCTTCATTCACGTCATCGACATCGACGCCGAAGTGATGCAAGCCCGGCACATATCCCGGCTTTCTTCCGATCACGGTGACACCGACATAGCCGTCGCTGATGCTCACGGCGTAATTGGTCCGGATCGCTTTCTGTTCTTCTTCGGAGCCGGGCTTCGATCGCTTCATGTCGAATACAGATTCATAGAACTTTGCCTCGCGCACGAAGTTCTCGCTGACGATGGCGAAGTGCTGAATTCGGGTGAGCATAAGTCTCCCTTTGGTCGGTCCGTTCAATCCGTTCAAATCGTTCAAGCGGTTCAAACCATTTAAGGACATGAGCGGTGTATCCGAGACGGCTTGAACAGATTGAACCAAGTTATTTGCTGATTCGCTTAAAGAAGCCTTCCTTTTCCAACTCATCCAAAATGCTTTCGTCGAGGTACTTTTCAAGCTTGGTATCGAGCTTGGGATTCTCGTTTGCGATCAGCTCCAGCGTATTTTGCATTCCGTTGTGAGAAACACGGATTGGGAAGGAAAATTTGGGCGCAAAATATTTGTAGGTTTGCTCGAGCGCTTTTGCGTTATCCTGCTTCAGCCGGTGCTTGAACAACGCCATCCCCTTTTCGGGGTCATTCATAAATTGGTAAGTGCCCTCGGCGTAGGCCATGACGAAGCGTTTTACCACGTCGCGCTTCCGCTCCAACAAGGAACGCCGTACAGCCACAGCGGACATGGGGTAATCCGCCGATTTGAATTCGTCTAGATTGCCGAGCTCATTCATGCCCATCCGCAGCGCTTCGCCGAGCTCCGGGTGCGACAGGACCGTCGCGTCCAGCGCCTTTGACGACAATGCGACTAGTCGATTAGCCCCGCCACCAGCCTGTAAAACCGTGACCTTCTCGCGCGGAATTTTCCATTCTCTGAGCAATAGCGTTACCGCGAGATCGTTGGCCCCGCCGAAGCCGACGATCCCGATCTTCTTGCCAATGAGATCCGCTGGCTTGCGAATTTCTTTTTGCGCCACAAGACTGAACGGGAACTTGTTCAACGATGCGGCGATCATAACGATTTCCGCTCCGCGCATTACGGCTCTGATATGACCTGCGGCGTCGACGTGAGCGAACTGGATACTGTCGCCGACCAGCGCCTGGATCTGGCGGGTAGTTCCGGGAACTAAAATCGTCTCGCCATCGAGGTTGTACTTTTTTAGCAGTCCAAAGTCTTTGACCGCCCACATGGAGGCTTGAAATCCGGCAAAGCCGGCATAGCCAAGCATATACTGCTCCTGCGCGCGAGCGCCTCCTTGCACAAGCAACAGCAAAAAAATTATCGCGAGCAAAGTTCGAATCATCTGCGTCTCCCGACCGTCAGACTATGTGCTTTTTGTCAATCTGAGGCTAGCCGAAGGATCTCGATTTTTTGTTACCGCTCAAGCCGAGATGATGAATACTCTCGTTATGCCTCGCCTACTTGCCGTAAATCCGCTCAATCTCCGTAAGACGCTCCCGAACATGTTGCTTGAAATCCACGGGAGCGGGAATCACTTCTGACAATGCCTGCAGATGCAGCAGCCGGTTTGATTTAACGTCTCTCATCACATGTTGAGGATCGCGTCCGTCCTGCGCGGCTTTCATTGCGTTCAGCAGCAATTTCCGAGCAGCGATAATCGCTTTGTCCGAACTTACCGGATGCTCCGCCGTGCGATCCTGCACGGGGCCTTGGCTCTCGGTGGCGAATGCATCATGCGCCTGGAAATTCACTCCCATGCCGGTAAACGTCTTGTCATTCATCGAGTCACGGTCTTGCTGATAACGATTCGACGCGTTCCGTGTCAAGCGATAGTCGGCGGTCAGTTCTGTCCGGCTTCTCGTTCGCATAAACTCATCCAGAGGTTTCTCCCGGCTGAAAGCGAAAATGTATTTCCAGTGGTGAGTATCGTCGATCGGCACATGCCAATGGATTGCGTAGCCGGCCCCGACGCTCGATCCACCGAAGGCGGATAAATTGGGCATGACAAAGTTCGTAATGCGTATATAGCGTTTATCTCGGCCAGCATCTCTGACCGTGTAGATACGCAGGCCATAATCGGTGACCTCGACCTCGATTGTCGGCGCGATGTCTTCGCCGAGCAAGGTAATATCACTGGTGGTGCTACCGGGCACCATTCGCCGGCGGGCGATTTGCGCTTCATCGAAACATTGATGCAAAAACGAAAGATGAACGGGATCGATGTTGCCTTCATTGCCCTGAAGATAGTTACAGGCGTGAAATACTTTGGTCGCTGTTCGGTATTCGGCCGCTACGGTAAGAAACTCATAATTCGGCAGCAATGGCGGCTCGCCCGGCCCCATGTACGTGAGAACGATGCCGCCGGCTTCCTGGCAGGGATAAGCGCGATGGTGGATTTCCTGTTTGTGGGTGCCGCCCCCCGGCTCGCCCGGCTGATCGAGCACCCGGCCACATACATCGTAGAGCCAGCCGTGATACAAACATCTCAAACC
>DATIEH010000507.1:0-2603 GCA_035455905.1 Binatia bacterium
AATAGTTCGAAGTACATAAAGAATCCGAATCGGTAAAAGAGCAGTAACTTTTCGCTGGCAACGGTCAGAATCCTTCAAAGGTATTTTTGGATACATCATTCGGACCTACCCCCGAGCAACAACGTTTTTTTGCGGCGTAACTCAATGATAGTCGCCGGGAAATTTCGCTATCAAGACGTCCGGAACCTTTGCCGGAACCTTTTCGCCTGCCGTTTCTAACTATCAGAATATTTTGGCGTCCCCGACGGGATTTGAACCCGTGTTATCGGCGTGAAAGGCCGGTGTCCTGGGCCGAGCTAGACGACGGGGACGATTTCTGGTGAGCCGTGCCGGATTCGAACCGGCGACCCTCTGCTTAAAAGGCAGATGCTCTACCGACTGAGCTAACGGCTCGCTGCGGACGTAAACTTTAGTTTAATAACGGGAATGTGCTACTAAGTCAATCAATCGAGAGGCATTTCGCCGCATTAAATCAAAGCGGAAAACACGTTTTAACGCTGCCTTGGATCGAGAATATCGCGCAAACCATTACCGAGTATATTGAGCGAGAGAATAGTTAAAAAAATCGCCGTAGCTGGAAAAGCGATCACATGCGGGTAGCTGCGCATCGCGCGATAACCGTCCTGCACGAGCGTTCCCCAGCTGGTGCCCCATGGGCTATACGGATCATTGACGCCGATACCGATGAAGCTAAGGGTAGATTCGGCGAGCATCGCCGAAGGGATACTAAACGTTAGCGTGACCAGAATCGGACCGACAATATTGGGCAGAATATGCCGCGACACAATGCGCCCGCGCGAAGCGCCGAGAGCATAGGCGCTTTCGACAAAAAGAAATTCCTTGGCTTGCAGCACCTGGCCGCGCGCAATGCGCGCGAACCGCACCCATGAAACCAAGCCGAGCGCTATCAGCAAGCCGCCGATATTTCTCCCAAAGACTAGAGACAGCAGAATGAAGATCAACATGTCAGGCAGGCCGTAAAATAGATCGACGATACGCATCATAACGTGATCCCAATTGCCGCCCTTGAATCCGGCAATGAGACCATATGTCGTTCCGATCATCAGCGCGAGGGCGGCGGTGCCGAGACCGACCGTAAGCGAAACGCGCGCGCCATAGAGCACCCGAATTAGGAGATCGCGCCCCAAGCCGTCCGTACCCATCCAATGCGTCGCGCTCGGCGGTTCCAAGAGACGCGCGGCTTCCAAACCGCCAACCGTGTAGGACGATAACCAGGGCCCAACGACCGCCGATGAGAAGACGATCAACAAGAACACCGCACTGACCGGGAGAAGACGGCTACCGGTGGTTTTAACGGAACTCAGTTCCAGGGCCATGACTCAATCTCTATTCGGTGCGGATGCGTGGATCGACCCAGCCATACAGAAGATCGACGGCAAAATTGGCGCTCACCAGAATCGCCGTATAAACGAGCGTGACGCCCATGATCAGCGGATAATCACGGTCGGTGACAGCGGTGATAAAAAAGCGCCCCATGCCGGGAATAGCGAATACGTATTCAACGACAAAGGAGCCCGTGAGCAGAGTGGCAGTGAGGGGGCCCATCACCGTCAGAATGGGGATAAGTGAATTGCGCAGTGCATGTCTTGCGAGCACGGAATGTTCACGCACGCCTTTGGCGCGCGCGGTCCGCACAAAATCTTCGCCCAGCGTTTCGATCAAGCTCGAGCGCAACAAGGCGGAGACGTACGCTGCCGGCGCGGCGCCCAGCGTGACCATCGGTAGAATCACGCTGCTCCAATCGTCCCAACGACCGGCCTGCAGCCAGCCCAACTGCAAAGCTACAGCCCAGATTAACAACGCGCCCAGGATGAAATTCGGCAACGAGATACCGAGGGTGCCAATGAATAAACACAGGCGATCAATGGTCGACTCGCGGTAATACGCGGCGAAGAAGCCCAGGGGAAAAGATACGACCATGGTGAACAGCACGGCGAGAATGCCGAGCAAGGCCGACGTCGGCAAGGTATCGGCGATAATTTCCGTAACGCCGCGATCAAGATACTTATAGGAGGGGCCAAAATCGCCGTGCGCCAGCCCCGCGAGATACCGAACATACTGTTCGAGCACCGGCTCATTCAGATGATATTTGGCTTCGAGATTGGCGATGATTTCCGGCGGCAGCTTACGCTCGCTATCGAAGGGCCCGCCGGGGGCGAGGCGCAAAAGAAGGAACGTCAGGGTCGCCACCGCCCAGAGAACGATCACGCCATGAACGAACCGTTTCAGCAGTACGGAAATCATCTGGCTCTGCTGAATGTAACGTAGAGTTTCTCGCTTGTCATGCGAGCGTCGCGGAATTTCGGCGCAACGCAGAAAACGTTTCATCACGAAGCGCACGAAGGACCCGGTGAAAAAACTGAATTATCCGGGTTCGACATGACAACGATTCGCCATTCCGTGCGGATAGCTTTCCCGAGCGTTTTTACTCTGAGTGGGGGAGCGTAAGCTCATGAATCATTTTGTAATAACGGGAAGGCGAGCTTTTGCTGAAAATGCTTGTGTCGTTAACCCATCTGATTCGCGGAATACTGTTCCAGCTTTTTTTCCAGCCATCGGGTGTTGACGGCACCCGCGCGGTA
>DATIEH010000508.1:0-2064 GCA_035455905.1 Binatia bacterium
TCTCTATCGTGAGAGTTACCGGTTCGCTTTTCGATAGCCCAGCGCGTCCTGTGCGATGATCATCTTTTGGACGTTCGAAGAGCCTTCGACGATTTGGTACGACTTTGCGTCCCGGTAGTAACGCTCCACCGGAAATTCCGTTGAATAACCGTACGCGCCAAGAATCTTCATTGCCGCGTCGGCCGCGAAATTCGCGGCTTCCGCCGCGGCGTACTTACCGATGGAAGTTTCCAGATTGTTCGGTCTCTGTTGATCGGCCAGCCACGCCGCCCGGTAGACGAGCAGTCGCGCCGCTTCTTCATGCGCGATCATCTGCGCGATCAAGTCCTGGTTCATCTGAAACTCGCCGATTTTCTGGCCGAATTGAACTCTCTGATTACAATAACTCACAGCCGCTTCCTTGGCGGCGCGTGCCACACCCAGTGCGCCGGCCGCGCAATTGAGCCGCGTTTGGTTGAGCTGCCACATGCAGATCTTGAAGCCGTCGCCTTCATTGCCCAGTCGATTGGTTGCGGGAATTGGAAAGTTCTCGAAGGTCAACTCGCCGATCGGCGAGCAAAGCGCGCCCAATGTCTCGATCGGCTTGCGGCTGAGACCCGGCTGATCCCAATCGGCATAGAATGCCGACATGCCGCGGTGCTTCTGCGAACGGTCGGTGTAGGCATAGACAAGACCACCCTGGGTTATCGGAGCGTTGGTGATAAAGATCTTATTGCCATTGAGCAGATAGCGATCGCCATCTCTTTTCGCCACCGTTCGCATGCCGGCGACATCCGAGCCGGCATCGGCCTCGGTAATTGCGAAACAGCCGATTTTTTCGCCGGAAATCAACGGCGGAATTAGTCTCCGCCGTTGTTCTTCCGTTCCGAACTGAAGGATAGTAATCGCCGGGCCGATCTGCATGTTGATCGCCACCCGCATGGCGCTGTGCACCCGCGCGATTTCTTCAGTAATCAACACCATGGCGAGAAATCCGAGTCCATTCCCGCCATACAGATCCGGAATCATCGTGCCGTAGAACCCGAGCTCGCCCATCTTCTTGACGAGATCGCCGCGAAAATTTTTTTCCCGATCGTCCTTCGCCGCGCTGGGCGCGATCTCTTTTTCGGCGAACTCGCGCGCCAGGTCGCGTACCGCGATTAGCTCTTCTGATAATTCGAAGTCCATAGGTTTTTCCTCTTCTAATGCTCCGCCAAAGGCTCAAACCATCACGGCGCCGCCGTCGACATTGATCGCTTGCCCGGTCATTCCGCCGAGCTGTTCCGAGGCGATCAGAACCGCAAGCGCTGCGACCTCGGCCGGCTGAATCAGGCGGTGTTGCGGCGCGCTCGCGGCGAAAAGGTCGATGATCTCGCCGAGCGGTTTACCGGTTTTGTCAGCCATGATGCGTACATTCTCGCGCGTCCGCTCGTCGTCGACATACCCGGGGCAAATGGCGTTCACGGTGACTCCCAGTTGCGCGGTTTCAAGTGCCAGTGATCGAGTTAAACCGATCAATCCATGCTTCGAAGCCGTGTAGGCGCTCACGTAGGGATAGCCAACCTTGGCAGCGGTCGATGCGATATTGATGATGCGGCCCCACTTAGATTGGATCATCGCCGGTAAAAACACTTTACAACAATGGTAGGCTCCGCTGAGATTGACTGCCAAGATTTCATGCCAAAGTTCATCAGGCATGTCGATGAAGCGCATGGCACGCGCAATGCCTGCGTTGTTGATCAGAATTTGCGCCGATCCCCAGACGGTCATCACTCTCTGAGCGAGCTCGTCCACTTCCTCCCTGCGCGTTACATCGCACGCGAACGGCAGCGTCTGCCCGCCCGAGTCGGCGATCTTTTTCGCTGCGTCAGTCAAAGTGCGCTGATCGCGAGCGGCCATTGCGACCCGGCAACCCTCCGCCGCAAACGTCCGAGCCAATTCTAAACCCAGGCCGCGGCTTGCACCGGTCACCACGACGATTTTGTCCTGTAAGCTTTTCATACAGAAAAAACCATAACAGATTCACAGCTTTGAAGACCAACGGTGGCGGCCCTCCGGTGCCTGAATCTGGTGGAGCCTTGGCCA
>DATIEH010000509.1:0-2478 GCA_035455905.1 Binatia bacterium
CCGAATAGCTGGAGGATTGCAGAATGAAGCTCGTGAATCGAGACTTGACCGCAGAAAAAGATGGAGTGCCCGGATATCTAGCACATCCCGACCGTAACGAATCTGGCCCCGGCATCCTCATCGTGCACCATCATTACGGCGTTACAGGTAATATGAAGGTCAACGTCTGTAACTTCGCCAAGCTCGGCTATACGACGCTGGTGCCGGACCTGTACAAAATGCTTGGCGAATCCGACGGTGTTCATGAAGCACAGAAAAAAACCACCGACGGCCAATTCATAGAAATTTTGAACAGCGCTTGGCGTTATCTGACATCGAGACCTCAAGTGGATGCCAAGCGTTGCGCAGTGGTCGGCTATTGCATGGGCGGCCGCATCGGCATCCACTTTGTGGCGGCGACTCCCAGCGTGCGCGCTTTCGTCGGCTATTACCCGTCGGTGCGCGACGAAGAACCGAGTAAATTAAGGCCGCGCCATCCCAACGATGCGGTGAAGGATTTCAAATGCCCCTCGCAAATTTTCTTTGGCGCCAAAGATCACGTCGCGAGCGTCGCCGTCCAGCAAAAATTAATGGCAAGCTTTCAAGGGAACGGGCAGCCCTTGGACTGGCACTTCTTTCATCGCGCGGGACACGGCTTCGCAATGGCCGACGGCGATTGTTACGACCCGAACCTTGCCGAACAAGCGTCGAGTTTGGTCGCAGAATTTCTCGGTAGGGAACTCAGCAGTTGAGACACGAGAGTCTTGTCACCCTGCCGGTGAAAACCGGCATCCAGAAAGGACGTATGCCATACGCCCCTATAGGACCTGGATTCCGGGTCGCGCTAGCTTACGCCAGCTTGCCTGGAACGAAGATCGAAATAGGTAACAAACTTCAGAGACATTACACAAGCTTCGGCTTCAGATAATTCCTTTTTCTTTAAGCTCGGCGATTTTTTTGTCGTCATATCCCAAGGAACATAGAAATTCTGCGTTATTTTGGCCCAACTCGGGTGGCGGCGTGGGATGAACCGACGGAGTATCGCTGTGGTTCAAGGGAAATTTGACGGTCCGAATGGTCGGCTTGTCTTTACGCTCGATGGCGATCTGCAAGCCCATGTGCTGGACCTGCGGATCGTCGAAAACTTCTTTTAAATTATAGACCGGCGTGTGCGGTACGTCGTTGGCCTCCAGCTTCTCAATCCAAACCGAGCGCGGTTGTTCCTTGAAGAACACTGCGAAGGTCTCTTGGAGCTCGTCGTAGTTTGTCCGGCGATTCGGCCGGGTGTTGAAACGCGGATCATCGATCAGCTCCGGATGGCCGACTGATTTGCATAATCCTTCCCAAAATTTTTGCGGCGAAGATAAGTGAATCGCCAGGAGCGCGCCGTCGGCGCACGCAAAGGCATACGTTTGCGACTGGCGCGGTCGAGTGTACGGTCCTGGCACTCGCCCGTGGGCGAGGGTTTCTGTAGCGGGGGCATTGAGGAACGCGAGGATCGACCCCACCATCGTCGCATCCACCTGCTGGCCCCTTCCGGTTTGCGAGCGCGCCACCAAAGCGCCCAGAATCCCCAGCGCGGAAAACATGCCGCTCAAACAATCCGCGTATGCCGGTCCCACGGGTTTGGGATGTTGCGGATCCATTAGCACACTCATCATGCCACCCATGCCCTGACCGACGGTGTCGTAGGCCGGTCGTTTGACGTAGGGACCGGTCGGCCCCGTGCCGGTAATCGAGCAGCAAATGATCTTTGGATTGATTTTGCTTAGCGATTCGAAATCGATGCCGAGTTTTTTTGTCACACCCGGACGATAATTGTCGATTACGACGTCGGACTTTTTTACCAGCCCGTAAAAGACCTCTTTGCCTTCCGGCGTCTGCAAATTCACAGTCACGCTCTTTTTGCCGCGATTGTAGGCCCAAAAATTCGGCTGATCACCGCCGAAATCCCAGCCGCGAAACGGGTCGCCGCCGTTGGGGTTTTCTACTTTGATTACTTCCGCGCCCAGATCCGCCAGCAACATCGCGCTGTACGGACCGGAAATAAAATTACCCAGCTCCAAGACTCTGATGCCGTCCAAACAACCTTTCATTCTTTGTCTCCTGCTTTATCGATCGATTCTTCGCTGCTGTCTGTTGCCTGTTGCCTTTGTCTTCAGATATGGAGCTTTCATATATCCCAATTCCAAGGAGCACAAGATGCCCACTCCTCCGCCGGTCACCGACACACTGGCGCAGTTCGTGACGAAAACCGAATTTTCCGCGATTTCCGAAAAAGCGCTTGCCAACGCAAAAATGCATCTCCTCGACACTTTGGGCGTGGCACTCGCGGGCACTCGCGAGCCGATCGCCGCCATCGCATTGGATTACTGCAAGCGAATCGGCCCTGCGCATGAGTCGACCATATGGGGCACGAAATTAAAAGCCGCCGCACCAACCGCGGCTTTCGCCAACGGGCTGCTGGCCCATGCGCTGGATTACGACGACTGGGATGCA
>DATIEH010000510.1:0-4667 GCA_035455905.1 Binatia bacterium
CGATACCGGTCATTATTGTCATTTCCGGCGCATGCTTGGTTGAACTCACAGGAAGCACGTCACATTGACAGGGACGGTTTACACTCCTATCATCGGTTCACAATCTAACCATCGTTAGGATCTCGCAATGTCTAAATTAAAACTCACCATCGCCTTCGACAAATACGATTACCTGCAACCGCTGCGCGACGGCCAGATCCAGGTCGAGGGAATTGACTTGAATCTCATCACTGTCGAAAGCGGTATCCGCCACGAGCGCATGTTTCATCATGGCGAATATGACGCCTGCGAGTTTTCGATGTCCTCCTATCTCGTCGCCCGCGGGCAGGACGTGGACTGGCTGCAAGCCATTCCCTTTTTCCCGCGCCGAATGTGGGGTCACAAGTTCTGCTTTATCCGCGCGGGATCGGGCATCAAGAAACCCGCGGATTTGAAAGGCGGGCGAATCGGGTTGCGGAGCTATGAAAACACCCTGGCCCTCGTGACAAAGGGCATGCTGATGAACAGCTACGATCTCGGCGTCACGGACGTCACCTGGGTGATTATCAATAAGGAGACCGTCGGTCCGAAATTGCCGGCGAGCATCAAAGTCGAGTTCCTCGAAGGCAAACGCAAGCTGGAAGACTTGCTGGTCGAGGGAAAAGTCGATGCGGAAGTTGAACCCGATTTGCCGCAGAGATGGATTCGCGGCGAAGGAACTGTCGAGCGGTTGTTCCCGGACTTCGAAAACGAAGAAAAGGCCTATTACCAGCGGACCAAGATCTTCCCGATCATGCATCCGGTGGTGATCAAGAAAGAAATTCTCGAGCGCGATCCATGGGTGGCGACGAGCTTGTACGAAGCGCTGTTAGCTTCGCGGCGCGCATACAATGAGTTTATGGAGCAGCCGCACCGGTTGAGCTTCGCCTGGGGCCGCTCGTATCTGGAAGAAGAGAGAAAGTTTTTCGGCAAGGACCCCTTCTACCAGGGGTTTAAGGAGAACTACAACGACGTGCAGAATTTGATCAGGTTCGCGGATCAGCAGGGCATGCTTGGACGCAAACTGACTGTAGAAGAGCTGTTTACGGACAATACGCAGAATACCTAGACTAGATCGTGTCATTTCCACTGAAGGGAATCCTCTTCGGAAAGATTTCTCGTCGCAACCAAACTGGAGGATTTTATGGCTGACTATCGAATTATCGACGCCGACGGGCATGTCATGGAGCTCGACAGCGAGCTGCGCGAATTCATCGGCGCGCCTTATAAAGATCTTGAATGGCATCAGAGCTATTCCTTCTGGCCGGGACTGACCATGGACGGCTATCTCCGCTCGCTCCGGCAAAAGGGTGGCTGGGCCGGTGGCGGTGATGGCCCTAAGGCGAACCATTGGCTCGAGTTTTTGGATAAAAACAAAATCGAGCTAACGGTGCTCTACCCCACTCAAGGGCTTACCCACGCCGCTATTCAGGACAAAGATTGGGCGATCTGCATGGCGCGGGCCTACAACGATTGGCTTTATCATAAATTCATGAAGGCGAGCCCCCGTCTGATCGGCGTCGCTTTGTTGCCAATCCAGGATCTCTCCGAAGCGGTGAAAGAATTGCGCAGAGCGGTCAACGAGCTGGGGATGGTCGGCGCGGTATTGCCAGCGGTAGCGCCGGGCGGAAGGCTTTACAGCGGGCCGGAGTTTTATCCGTTATGGGAGGAGGCGCAGAGATTGGATGTGCCGGTTTCCACCCATGGAGGTCTGAGCATGCCGGCCCTCGGCTTGGATATGGTAAACAATTTCACCATCGGTCACACGCTCGAGCATCCGTTCGCGCAAATCCGTCAATTCGTCGCGATGATGTTCGAAGGTGTGTTCGAGTTATTTCCGAACTTCAAGTTCGGTTGTATCGAGTGTGGCGTTGGCTGGGTGCCCTATATGATGGACCGCATGGACGAGGAACAGGAACGCAAAGGCCACTACTCGCCGCGCTGCAAGCTCAAGCCCAGCGAATACGTCAAGAAAGGAAATATTTTCTTCGCCGTCGAGGTCGAGGAGTCTGCGCTGCCGCTCGCCTCACAGGTGGCGAATGAAAACGCGCTGATCTGGGCTTCCGATTACCCGCACGAGCGCGATCAGCGCGACTTCAGCCAGGACATCCCGAACCTGATCAATCGGAAAGATATCGCTGACGAGCTGAAGCGAAAAATCTTCTGGGACAACCCGCTGCGCTTCTATCCGCGGTTGAAATCGCGGGTCGAGAAAGCCGACAGCCGAGCCGTCGCCTAAGAAGAAACTAGACCACGGAGACACTGAGAGCACAGAGATGAACTCCTCTGTGTCTCTTATGAAAATTCCGATCAGCGGCAAAATCCCCCGGTCCTACGGCCCGCCCCCTTTGCAAAAGGGGGCTATTGGGGATTTCTCGGCGTTGGTCCCGACCCACTGCGGCTCATTTTCATGCGCGGTGTTGTACCGATTCGTACATGAATTACTCTGTGGTGAAATTTTGTCTTCAATGAAAATCGCGTGCGCCGGCGCTTGCCGGCTTCAATGCAATCCTCGGCTCCCACAATTCTTCCGCGACTAGGTGAACGATGCCGTCTTCGACCTGCAGCGTGCCGGTAATGCCGAGGAAGCTTGCGGTCTTGGCCAAGACTGAATAGCGCTGAAAGACGCTTTCCCATACAACCACGTTGACGAAACCGGTTTCGTCCTCCAACGTCATGAAGACGACACCGCCTGCAGTACCCGGTCGTTGGCGGCAAATCACCAGGCCGGCGTAACGAATTCTGGCGCGGTTTTTCATCGAGGCCACAGTGCGCGCATCCGGCAAGTTGTGGCGCACCAAGCTCGCCCGCATCGGCTCGAGCGGATGGCGCCGCGCACTGTGCGAGGTGCGGCGATAATCCCAACTCACTTCCTCGAAATCCGTCAAAGGCACAAATCCTGGTTTTGGCTCCCGCGCGGGTAACGACAAAGATTCTTTCTCCGTGCGCGCGAAGCGCCGGACGTCCCACAGCGCCGTACGGCGATCGAGATGGAGACCGTCGAAGGCCCCCGCTTCGGCGAGCGCGCTGAGCGATCCTTCATCCAAATGCGTGCGCCGCACGAAATCCTGGAGCGAGCGAAACTGCGCGCCGCGACGTGCTTCGACGATGCTTTCTCCTTCCCTTTCGCCGAGCCCCTTCACATATCGGAGTCCCATGCGCACAGCGAAGCCGCCGTTGCTTTCTGCGCAGAGTTCTAGCGTGCAATCCCACTCGCTGACTTGGACATCGAGTGAGCGGACCACGATTTTGTGCCGTTTCGCGTCTTCGACGATCGTCGCCGGCATGTAAAATCCCATCGGCTGAGCGTTGAGCAGTGCGCAGGTGAATTCCGCCGGATAATGGCATTTGAGCCAGGCCGTCGCGTAGGCGATCAGCGCAAAGCTCGCCGCATGGCTTTCGGGAAAACCGTACTCCCCGAAGCCGCGAATCTGCTCGAAGACGCGCTCGGCGAATTCGGCAGCGATCCCCTTCGCCTGCATGCGAGTGATCAACCGCTCGCGGTGACGCTCCATTCTTCCGGTACGATGCCAGGCCGCCATATCTCGGCGCAGCTGATCGGCTTCTCCGGGCGTATAATCCGCCACCACCATCGCGAGCCGCATGACTTGTTCCTGGAATAGCGGCACGCCGAGGGTTCTCTCGAGAACCGGCCGCAATAGATTATGGGGATAATCCACATCCTCTTTGCCCTGACGCCGTCGCAAATAAGGATGCACCATGCCGCCGGTGATCGGTCCGGGTCGGACAATACTGATCTCGATTACCAGATCATAGAAATTTTTTGGTTTGAGCCGCGGCAGCATCGCCATTTGCGCCCGGCTCTCGATCTGAAACACGCCGATGGTGTCGCTTTTGCAGATCATGTCGAAAGTCGACTGATCCCCCTTCGGGATTGTCGCCATCGTATATTCGACGCCGCGATGCTCGCGCAAAAGCTTGAAGCAGAGGTCGAGCTGGGTAAGACCGCCGAGCCCTAGCAGATCGACTTTGAAGAGTCCGAGGTCTTCGATATCGACCTTGTCCCACTGGATCACCGTGCGCTCCGGCATGGTAGCATTCTCGATCGGCACCAGATCGTGCACCGGTTCGTGGCCGAGCAGAAAACCGCCGGGATGGATTGAAAGATGGCGCGGAAAATCCAGGATTTCGTTCGACAGCTCGATCAAATGCTCGTGCAAGCCTGCTGCCGAATGGATCCCCATCTGCGCTAGCGCCTCGGAGCGAACCGGTTCATAGGAAGAGAGAAACTTGGCCGCTCGATCGAGGGCGGTTTCAGAAAGCCCCAGAGCCTTGCCGACATCGCGGAGCGCCGAGCGCGAGCGGTACCGCACCACATTGGCGACCATGGCGGCGCGCTCGCGGCCGTATTTCTGGTAAACGTGTTGAATGACTTCTTCGCGCCGATCGTGTTCGATATCGAGATCGATATCGGGCGGCTCGGCGCGTTCCTTGGAAATAAAGCGCTCGAACAGTAACCCGATGGACTGCGGATCGACGGCGGTAATGCCGAGGCAGTAGCAAACGACGGAATTCGCCGCCGACCCGCGTCCCTGGCAGAGAATGTCGTGAGCGCGGCAAAACTCGACGATCTCCCACATGGTGAGAAAGTAACCGGGATAATCGAGCGACTCGATGATCTCCAGCTC
>DATIEH010000511.1:0-3839 GCA_035455905.1 Binatia bacterium
GACTAGGCATCCTGGTCCAGGAGATGGAACGCTCTCAAGCACAGGCGATCAAAGGTCTCGGAGAAGAGCTCAAACGGCTCGGCTACCAGGAAAAAAAGAACCTGTTTTTTGAAACCCGTAACGCCAAAGGAAATCGCGCCGCTTTGCAACCCGCAACCGGCGAGATTCTCAGCCGGCACGTCAATGCCATTTTCACGACGGGCACCAGCGCGACGCGCGCGGCAATCGCCTCGACCGGAGAAGTACCCATCGTGTTCGTTCATCCGGACGATCCGGTCGCTGCCGGTTTAATCAAAAGCAGCGGCGAGCGCGCAAACAATCTCACAGGCGTGGCTGCGTATGCCCGCACCACGACAGAGAAGCGGGTCGAGCTCATCAAGGAAATCGTGCCCGGACTTCAGAAAATCCTGATCTTCTACGATGGCAATAATGCTTTTTCACGCGACAGCTTCGGCGTCGCCGAAACTGCGGCAAAAAAATTCGGCCTGGAGACGGTCGGTTACGCGATCAAGTCCAACGACGAGTTGAAAACAACAGTGGCTAGTCTGCATCCGATGCCCGCCACGGCAATTTTTCAAATTCCCGACGAACTGTTCGAAAGTGAATCCGAGTTCCTTTTTGAGACCGCGCGTGCGCGAAAGTTTCCCACGATGTTCAACCAGGAATCTTGGGCTATTGGCGGGGCCCTCGCGGCCTACGGTCCCAATTACCTCGCCATGGGACAACAGGCGGCGCGCTTGATCGATAAGATTATCAAAGGTGAAAAGCCGGCGAGTCTCAACATCGAGCGAGCAGCCAAATTCGACCTCACCCTTAATTATCGCACCGCCCGGTTTCTCGATCTGAAGTTCTCTCCGGAAATTTTAAAAAAGGCCGCCAAAGTAATCCGGTAGCACGACTCGATGGAAGGTCTTGCCGATACCATTCGCAGTGTTCTGATTTTCTCCGGGCTTTCGCGCGAAGACGTGGCCAAAGTGCTCGGTAAAATGGAGGAGATTTCATTCGAAACCGGCGCGACGATTTTTTCTCAAGGCGAGCAGGGTGACGCATTCTACCTGATTCAGTCGGGCGCCGTGCAAGTCCTGTTGGAAAGCGGCGGCGATAAATCAGAGGTGGTGGCAATTCTCGGGCCGCGCGATTGGTTTGGCGAAATGGCGCTGCTTACAGGTGAGCCGCGATCGGCGACGATTCGAGCGGTCAAATCGACGTCTCTGTGGCGGCTCCGGCGCGAAGATTGGGATGAGTTGATTGAGAAACACCCCACCTGGTTATTGCAATTAAGCGCCACGCTCAGCAAGCGGCTCTCCTACGTCGACCGCCAGTATTCCACCGGGCGCGAAGCCTTCAATTCTCTTGCGGAAGAATTTTATTCGGCGCGAGAGCCGGATGAGCAGGCATTCTTTCGGCAGGCTTCCCTGATTGGCGCCGCGGACAAACGCACGTGGAGCGAGATTTTTCAAAATAGCGAGCCGACCCATCTCATTATCGAGCTTGGCGATGGTCAGTTCCCGCTGATTCGCCGGCTGGAAAATGGCCAATACGAATTGCACAGTTTTTTCAGAGATTTTCTTCGGGAAAAACTGAATGCCGTCGAAGGCGAGGATGTGATTTTCCGGCTGCACGCGCGCTTTGCTGAGCGCTATGAAGCCCTCGGCGATCTGCGCGAAGCGATTCATCACCGCGTCGAAGCTCAGGACTGGTCCAATGCGATCCGGCTTTTGACTGCCGCCAGCGAACATCTCCTCAACGAAGCACCGCTCTTGATCAAGACCATCCTCGATAAGTTTCCGCCGGAACAGCTTTTGGCCGATCTCCGCTTGGTCAATTTGCGTGCGAGCGCTCTGATCCAGTTAGGCGACATGGCGGGGGCCTACCGCAGCTATCGCGACGTCTTGACCCAAAAGACGTCCGGCGCGCTCGCTGTCGACGGCATCGCGGGTTACCGGCGCATGGCAGAAACGCTGGCCCAGCGCAATGACTACGGACAAGCCATCAATCAATTGCGTAGCGCGCTCAATGTCATCAGCCAAGAAAGCGCGGCTGGTTATCAAGAGCGCGTTCAGGAAATCAAGTTGCCTGGTTTTCCGCTGGCTTCCTCTCCTGCGGGAACAAAACCACAGTCCCGTAGCGTGGTGAAACGCTGGAAGTCGCTATTTGGCTCGCCCTCGTTCACTAAGTGGTTCGGTGCAGTTTTTGGCCTTGCAGTAGGCGGTTATCTTTGGTTCGGGCAACCGGACATCGGCCTGGATGCCTCTGCCACTAAATTGTTGGGCTTGATTTGTTTCACGCTCATATTTTGGGTTTTTCGCGTGCTGCCCGACTATGGCGTGGCGCTTGTCTTCGCAATGGTGATCATCCTCACCAAGCTCCAATCGGCGGAAACCGTCATGGGTGGATTCGCCAGCACGACTTGGTTCATGACCCTCGGCGTCTTAGGATTGGGTGCCGCAATCACCGGCTCCGGACTTTTTTACCGTTTCTCCCTCCACCTGGTCCGCATGTTTCCGCTGAGCTATTACTGGCAGATTATTGCGACGGGAGTGATGGGCGTTGTCGTGATGGCATTGATCCCGCAGCAGACTGCGCGCACGGTGATCACCAGTCAAATGCTGGTGAACCTTTCCGAGAGCCTGGGTTACAAGACCCCTTCCAGAGCATCAACTGGATTGTTCGTCGCCAGTTTTCTTGGCCTTGGCCAACTGGGATTTCTATTCCTGACCGGCTCGACCACGAGCTTGATCGCCTGGGGCTTGTTACCCAACGACGTACGCGCGCAGTTTACCTGGGGTTACTGGTTCATCGCCGCCTTGCCGCCGACCCTGGTTGTCATCGTGATCATTTTACTCTGCAGTATTATCCTTTACCGGCCGGAGTCGCAGCCCAAAATTTCGTACACGATGGTGCAGACTCAACTCAATGTTCTCGGACCGCTCTCATACAAGGAATGGATCAGCCAGGCAGTGCTCCTGTTCACCGTAGCAGGGTGGCTTACCGCGCCATATCACGGCATTGACGGCGCATGGATTGCGATCATCGCGTTTGCCGTGTTGGTGAATACCGGCATCATCGATTGGAACATGCTGCGTAAGGGCATCGACTGGGAGCTTTTGATTCATATGGGTGTGACCCTAAGCATCCCAACGCTTTTGAAGCAGGCGAGGATCGACGTATGGCTCGTGGATGTGATGTCGCCGTTGATCGTACCGTTTATCGATAGCCCGGTGCGATTTTTCTTGGTCATCGTCCTGCTCACGTATCTTTTGAAATTGGTCTTTACCAGCTTTTTGGCGGTGGTGACTTTGAGCGTGGCACTGCTACCGTTGTCGATCGACGTCGGTATGAGCCCGTGGATCATCGCCATGATCATTTTGATCGCGTCGGAAGTTTGGTTTTTTCCCTATCAGGTGGACTGGCACATGCTCGCTTACTCGACTACGGATGGCAAAGGATTCTCGTACCCGCTGATGTGCCGGATCAACATCTTTTACGCGCTCGCCTACATCGTTGCGCTGATCGTGGCAATCCCGTATTGGCGCTATCTGGGACTGATCGGCTAAGACAAACTGGCCATCGTCTCGGATATTGGCGCGCCTCAAACTTAGTTTTTTAGCTCTACTTACTTGCGGTTACCCGTGCGTCGTTGCTCGCCACGTGCGCAAGTTCCTGTTCAAAGCCTGAGCACTGGTTATCGACACCTAAACTGTTCGGCCGAAGAACAGACGAGTGTCCAACAGATTCATGCCGTCGCGTCCGCGAGTCTCTAGCCGGGCGGTAACAAAGTACACCAGAAATTTTGCCGTTTACGACAGGCTAATTATTGCGCCTCGAATGCTTTGTCT
>DATIEH010000512.1:0-4826 GCA_035455905.1 Binatia bacterium
ATGCTGACCCTGCATCCACCAGCGCGACACCTCGACGGGCTTGGACGGATTGCGGATATCGTAAATGACCAGGAGGTTGCCGACGTAGCCCTCCATCTCGGTGCAGATATAGGCGTAGTTCTCGTCGGCGTCGAAGCGGTGCACGCCCTTGCCGTGGGTTTTTACGAAGCTGATGAGCTTGGGCCGGGTCCTGTCCTTGACGTCGTAGATGCGAAAACCGCCGTCGGGGTATTCGTGAAAACGCGCGCCCTCGCCGCGTTCGAATTCTGAATTTACGATCAGCAGTTCGCCGACGATGCGCGCCTTGTGGGAGTGCGACCAGGGATGGCCCGGTGTAATCGTGCTCAAGATCTTCGGCTTGCCCGGGTCGGCAATGTCGAGGATCGTGGTCCCGTGCGGCCGGTGTTGGTGGCCGACGTAAGCAAACTTTCCGTCGATGACGATCTGTCCTCCACCCTCGATCTCCATCCGGCAGAGATGGCGAATATTCGACGACGCGCGCGGCGCCTTGCCGGCATTGCTCTCCGCAGTGGCTAAAATTGCATTCATTGAGCACCTCCCATCAATTGCTCTGACGCCTGCGACCGGCGGCAATTCATCGTCGTAAAATAGTCGGGATTCGCGCTTTCGGCAAAGGCCGTCGGCGCTACGGCGTATTGATCTGTTAGTGGAAACGCCCCAACTTTCGCGGCGCCTGAGCTTCAAGTCTTGCTCCCAATTAGACAGCGCGCTTGTCCGAAGCTCATATATTGTATATACACAATTGATGTTCGATTGGGATCCTCGCAAGGCGAGGAGCAACTGGTTAAAACACGGGGTCTCATTCGAAGAAGCCGCCACGGCGTTTCTTGATCCGGCCGGGCTGGACGGTGAAGATATTGAACATTCCGGAAGCGAAGAGAGGCGCTTGCGCCTGGCAAAAAGTAGCCTTAACAGAGTCTTGCTCATCGCATACACAGTGAGGAGAATAGACGATGAAGAAGTCACGCGGATTATCAGCGCGCGGCGCGCGAGCTGGAAGGAAAGAGACAAATATGAAGTCGAAGAAAATTGACTTTTCGGATATTCCGGAACTTTCCGATAAGCAGCTCGCGCGGATGCGTCGCGTGGGACGGCCGACCGTAGGGGACGAGCCGAGAAAGCTCATCGCCATCCGTTTGGATGTCAAAGTGCTGTCGTGGTTACGCGAGACCGCCGCCAAAAAAGGAAAGCCATACCAGTCGCTCGTCAATGAAATATTGGTTGAGCAGATGCGCAAGGCAAGTTAAATTCAGCGCGATCAGGTGGTTGAACGTTCAAGTAAACACTTGACCGTGAAGACGGAAAGCCGAGTAAAGAACCAGATCGTGCCTAAGCGAAGCAAAGAGCGATCAGCAGCGAAGGGTTGGAAACTCCTCTGTCAAAAGAAGTCTTGGGTCGGTTGCGGTGGAACTTAATCGCATGGGTTGGCTAGTGTCAACTCGCATCAAAAATGTAAAAAGTATTCGCCCAGACAGACGAGACCCCGGCTATCGGAAGATGGAGCCTGCGGAAATTCCGGCAAAAACTTATATGCTTTCAGCGGATGACACGAAGGATTATCCGAAGTACGAGAAGCTTCGAAACAAGCTTTTCCAGATTCGCTGACATTGCAAAAGCACGGACTGGCGCGATTGCTCTTTAGTCATTATCCGGCGGAGACTCGCGAGAAGCTAGTCGTTTCCATAACTGAACTTTTTTGGATTACCGCGCCGCGAGCAGTTTCTCGATCTCTGAAGTGATCCTGCGATCCTCGGGCTCGACGGCGCTTTCGAATGCGGCAACCGGCTGTCCCGTCCGGTCGAGCAGGTATTTATGAAAATTCCACCGCGGCGGCTGGCCGGTCTTCGCGGCGAGCTCACGAAATAGCGGATTTGCGTTTTTTCCCACGACGACGGTCTTCGCGAACACGGGGAACGTGATGCCGTAATTTACCCGGCAGAACTGCGCGATCTCTTGATTCGATCCCGGCTCTTGGGCGCCGAAATCATTGGCCGGAAATCCCAAGACCGCAAAACCTTTCTCGCGATAGCGGCGATAGAGCTGTTCCAAGCCATCATACTGCGGCGTATAACCGCACTCGCTCGCAGTATTGACGATCAGCAGCACCTTACCAGTAAACTGGCAGAGCGAGACCGGCTCATCCATTAAATTGGCGAATTTGTGATCGATGATAGCCGGACAGGAAGATTCCGCCGCGACGCTTGGCGTCGGCTCTGTGAATACCGCGAGCGCGGCGATGATGAATGCTAAGGTCAACGAGACGGGCATGATTTCCTCTCTTCCATATTTACATCGAAACGCCGATAGTCGCGGGCCCGACTTCCTGCATCTCACTTGATGCCGTAGCCGCGAGAAACTCGATCGATGAAACCACTGGAGTCAAGTTTTCGCATCAACTCGTCGTCAACGATATTCTCGATCTTGACGTTCGCAAGGCGCGGTTCTCTTGATTGTAACAGCCGCTGGATATTTTTCATGCCTCCGAGAGATGGGTAGGGCTTGCGGTCCAGACCGGTGAGGATTTCCTGATAACCTTCTTCCAGGGCCGATGGATCCAAGACGCCTAGTTTCCTCGTCAAAGTTTTTAGCGCCAGCGCTTTGTTGGCCGGCGCGACCGTGAAGGCCAATCCCTCGATCAATGCCTGGAGAACTCCCTCCACCACGCGAGGTTGTCTGTGTAGATACTCTGTGGTCACGACAATTCCCTGGCTCACGATCGGAAGATTGACTTTCGTTGCGTCAGTAAGAATTGAAAACCCCTTTTGCTTGAGCTTGCGGCTGAAGCTGCTGTCCAGATTCGCGGCATCGATGGTTCCGGTTTCCAACGCCTGGGCCAGCAGCGTTTGGTCGCCAATCACCAGAAAACGAATATCGTCCTTCTGTGCGTCCAATCCCAGATGTTCGAGCCAGAGCATGGTTCCCATCCATTGGGTCCCGCCGAGACTGCTCACTCCGAAACGTTTTTTCGCTAGATCTTTGGGAGTCTGAATGCCGGACCTGGCGACCACATTATTCACCCAGCGGCTGTTGAAAGTGGCAACGAGCTTCAAGTCTATGCCGCCGACGGCAGCGTTCAGAGCGGCGGTTCCTCCGGTGTTGCCGACGTGCACGTCACCCGATGTCAAGCCGGCTATGAGAACCGGACCACGGCTCATGAGAATGAGCTCGGGATCGATCCCATACTTTGCGAAGAAGCCCTGCTCCTTGGCAATCCAAATGAAAGAGGTCCGTGCCACCATCGAGGCATAGGCGAGGACGATCTTGGCGGGCGGCGCAGCCGACGAACTGTCGCCGGCAGCGCATAGAAGAACAAAGAGGCACAGCAAAGTTCGTACGAGGAATTTCATGTAGAGGCGGAACGTGGAGTCAGGAATGCTCGCGTCGAGGCCCGCTTACGCGTGATTACCTACCCACTGTAAAATCCATGCGTTGGTTTCTTCCGGCGCCTGCCAGAAGAAACCGTGCGATTGTCCTTTGAGCATTTTGTACTCGGCTTTGGGAATGCGTTTGGCAAGTACTTGCGCTTGCGCCACGTGGTTGCTTCCGACCACGTCATTGTCACCGACCACGACCAAGGTCGGCACCGTGACATCGCCGAGACGATGCGTCGCCTCCCAGTTGTGCCGTGCGATGCAAAGCTGCAGATACTCGGGGAGTCTGGCGTGATACTTCCATACCATTTCGTAAAAAGCCTGCACCTTGTCCGGCTGTTCTTTTCGATAGGCGGGCGTGAAATAAGTGTCGGTACCGCAGATCTCATGCTGCAAATATTTTTCGAACCCCATCTCGATGAGATCGAAAGCCAGGCGATAGGGCAGGCCGGGAATGGTCTCCGCGCCCTCGCGGGCGGCGGGCCCGGAACCGGCGGCGGCGAGAATCAGGCTTTTGACTTTGCCCGGAAAGTTTAGAGCGAGCGAGAGTCCGATGCGGCCGCCCATGGAATGCCCGATGATATGCGCCGAGCGCACATTCAGATGCTCGAGAAGCGCGGCGGCGTCATTGGCCATCTGGTCGATGCTATACACACCCTTGAAGTGAGTGGAGCGCCCGCACCCTCTCGGGTCGTGCACGATGACCTGCAAAGAGCGCGATAGTGGTTCTACTTGCGTTTCCATCCAGACGTTGCCGGAAAAGCCGGTGCCGGGAATAAACACGAGCGTTTCGCCGCGGCCCTGCGACTCGTAATAAAGATCGATTCCGGTGGATATTTTTTCTAAAGGCATAGTCAAAGTTCCTCTGTGTCTCGAATAGATGTGAGAGTGAGGATTTCTTCTTAGCAAAGCGGCGATCTCGGTTGCAAGGCGGCAAGCGCGATACTATAGAATCGAGCATCATGCACGGAATCAAACACATCGCCGCTGTCGTTTGCTCGAGCATCTTGGTCTTTTCACTGTTCTCCGCGGAAGCGCAGGAAAAGACCAGAATCGCCTGGGCCGCGCTCAATCCCGCAGCAAGTCCGATGTGGGTGGTCCAGGAGAAGGGACTGTTACGAAAACAGGGCGTGGACGCGGAAATCATCGGCATCAACTCCAGCCCCATCGCCATGCAAGCGCTGCTCGCCGGCGATCTCGACGTCATTGTCACATCGGTCACGACTTTAGTGGGTACGCGACTGGCCGGCGCCGACACGATCATGGTTCAAACGTTGGTCCCGACCTTCGTCGATCATATCGTGAGCGTGTCGTCGATCACGGAGCTCCAGCATCTCAGGGGCAAGACCGGCGGAGTGAATCGTGTGGGCTCGACCTCGGAACTAGGCTTGCGACTGGCGCTGCGGCGCCTCGGTATCAATCCGGACTCGGATA
>DATIEH010000513.1:0-23934 GCA_035455905.1 Binatia bacterium
CGCGCGAACTCGGCATCATACCAGCTCTCCTCCATCAAGCAGTGAATCAGCGCTAGCGCCAAAGCGCCATCCGTTCCGGGGCGCGGCTGCAACAGAATGTCCGCTTGGGCACCGATGCCAATGCGGCGCGGATCGACTACCACGGTTTTCATGCCGCGCGCACGCGCTTGAACGATATCATGGGCGAGGATCAACGACGTCGAGCTCGGATTGTGGCCCCAGAGCAAAAAAGTCTTGCTAGCTTCGAGATCCGGCGTCGGTAAGTTGGCGCCGAAAGAGTAGCTGAAGCCGGTGTCCTTATGCCAATTACAGACGTGCGTGGTCGAAACCCAATTGGGGCTGCCGATCGCATAAAGCAATCTTCCCAGCCACCGTTCGGCATCGTCCACCGAAGTGCCGCTCTTTGTTCCTTTGGCTAAGGCAATCGCCTTCGCACCGTAGCGCTGGCGAATGTCCGTGATTCGCCGCGCGATATCGTCCAGCGCTTCATCCCATGTGACACGCTGCCAACCGGGATCGCCATCGCCCTTGGGGCGAGTGCGTTTGAGCGGGTAATCGAGACGATCAGGATGATACACCAACTCCGGCGCAGCCTTGCCCTTGATGCATATGACGCCGCCATTGGGATGATCATGATCGGGATCGAGGCGGGTGACTCGGCCGTTGTCGACGGTCGCGATCGTCGCGCAATGCGCGGTGCAGAGCGCGCAGTAACCGCGGACTCTGTAGATGGGTTGAGCGAGATTAAGCATTGAAGCTGACCAAAAGATAGCCCAAACTCAATATGCTTTCCAAGCCTTCGACCCTCTCCTGCTAACACCCTTGACAACAAGAGGGATGGCCATGATATTCATCCAAGGTGAACTTTTTCGCCAGCCCGCATATCTTGGATCTGCACCTTGTGGAAACCACGGTAAAGTGCTGGCTGTTGTCGAGCCTTCTTTGAATTAGCTGAAATATTGCTGGTCACCGGATTTTACGCAATGGTGGTTGTGCCTAGAACGCTAGAAAGGAGCTACTATTATGGCTCTTGATATCCCGAGTGGTTTGTCGCCGCATCCACAGGCAAGACAGGCAATTAGCAGCGCTATTAGTGGCGGCTGGTTAAAAAAAATTTTTAATGAGTTACGCAAAGCGAAAGCCGACGTAGGAAGAGTTAACTCTCGGCTTAACTGTTCAAACACGAAGGAAGCTATTCCCGTTTGGGCTGGGACTTATGAAGATAGTACAATAGCTAAGAAACAAGGATTCAAGGCGAGCGATGTCCGTTTTGGGCGCAGTAATAGATCGAAAATCTACGCGGAAACTATTAACGATAAAACAGGGGAGATTCATGAAAAGGATTGGACTCAAGGGTTATTGGAGAAAGAAGAAGATGGATATGGTCCGGCTCAAGCATTTGGTCCGCGAGCAGGCTGCATGTATCAATTGTATATTGCAATCAGAATAAAGGAAGACGAACATTACAAGCATGTCGGAACCATAACCGTAGGGTTCAGGACAAAGCCTAACCGGAACAAAGTCGATCGTATATTGAAGCAGTGGGCAGGTGCCCAGTCCCGTTACGTTAAGTACCTCCAGAAAAACTTTACCCTTGGAGGTCCAGTCTTCAAGTAAATGCGACATGGTACTAAGCGCAGGCCAGCCACTCAGTTTCCTCAAGTAGTACGCACTCGGCGCCCAAAAAATCGTATACGGCACCTCAGGGCGTTATTAGCAATAGCAGACACTGCATCGCAATCCCTCAGCACCGAAAAGATCTTAAACGACACCTTGGACAAGTCTCTAGAAGTCCTGGGCTTCGACGTCGGATACATCCGCATCTTGGATCCCGATAAAAAGACGATGGTTGGCCGAGTTTCAAAGGGCTTAACTGCTTTGTCATCTGGCTCGGTCGACCTTGCAGATCGCTCCCGACGCCACGTTGCGGACATACTATTTGAAACACAGAAGCCCTATATCTCCCCGGATGTCCGGAAGGACACCACTTTCAAGAACAGAACGATGGAGAAACAGGGTGTCATTTCAGCGGCCTACATCCCGATTATTTCCAAGAAGAAAACCGTTTTAGGAACGCTTGCTGTTGGCAGCCGTAAGCGGCGCAAGTTTTCTACGGAGAAAATTAATCTTTTACAGACGTTTGGGTCTCAGCTCGGCATGGCGTTGGAAAATGCGCAGCTATACGATCAAGTTCATCGAGGTAAGGCATATATCGAAAATCTGGTCGAAAATGCTGCCGACATAATTCTGTCCACGGATTTGGAAGACCGGATTCTTACTTGGAATCGCGGGGCTGAAATCACTCTCGGTTACAGCAAGGAAGAAGTGATTGGCAAACATCTTTCAACGCTCTTGCCGCCGCAGCGATTGCACGAACTCGCGGAGATGCGCGCCAAAGTGGAACTTGACGGCGCTCTTCGCGACGTCGAGGTGGAAAGCAACAAAAAAGACGGGACGCCAATCTTTTTGTCTTTATCGGTGTCGTCGATCGCCGACGGCGATGGCAGGATTGTCGGCTTTTTGCGTGTCGCCAAAGACATCACCGAAAAAAGACGCTACGAGCAAAGGCTTAAGGAGCTCGATAAGCTAAAATCGGATTTCGTTTCGAATGTCTCTCATGAATTGAGAACGCCGCTCACCGCGATCAAGGGTTCCGTCGACAATATGCTGGATGGACTCACGGGTGAGTTAAACGAGAAGCAGAGTCGTTATCTGACGCGTATCAAATCGAATGCAGATCGACTTGCGCGGCTGATCAACGATCTCCTCGATCTCTCAAGAATCGAAGCAGGCATCAAACTCAATCGAATGAATTTATCTTTGCCGACTGTAGTCAAGGAAGTGGTCGAAAGCCTCGGATCTGTTGCAGCGGAAAAACTTATTAATCTCGAAATTAAAACCGCGGATAATGATCTTACTGCATGGGCAGACCCAGACAGAGTTGCCGAGGTTTTAACTAATCTACTGGGTAACGCTATCAAGTTTAGTCCCACTGGCGGAAATGTAACCGTGTCGTTAGCGCGAAGCGGAAATAACTGGGTAAAAGTCTCCATAACCGATGCAGGTACAGGTATTAGGCCCGAAGAAGCAAACAGGATTTTTGATAAATTTTATCAGGTGAGCCATCCCGAGCAGCCAAAAGCAACTGGTACAGGACTCGGTCTGCCCATCGCCAAGGCTTTAGTTGAAATGCACGGCGGAAGAATATGGCTAGAAAGCCAAGTGGGCCACGGAAGCGTTTTCTCCTTCACACTGCCGGCCGAGCAACCCCTCAAATTGGACTTGCACTCTAATTAGAGAGGGGAGCATGGGACTCAGAGTTCTACTGGTCGACGACGAAAAAGACATTGTCGAGGTCATTCAAGATCGTCTCGAGGCTTATGGCTTTGCTGTCGTTACCGCCGGGACCGGTGTGGAGGCGCTCAAAGCACTGTCAACGGACACGTTCGATGGGGTTTTCTTGGACGTGAAGATGCCTGAAATGGGCGGGATTGAAGCGCTTGAGCAAATTCGCAAAATAAACCAAGAGATTCCCGTCATTATTATCACGTCGTCTTCCACTCGCGAGTCTGCCATCGAAGCTCTTGCCAAAGGAGCTAACGACTTTGTTCTTAAGCCTTTCGAGTGGCAAGAGCTAAAGGCTAAGATCGAGAAAGTATACAAGATAAGGCTTTGACAACGAGTCTCGAAACCGTGAATGCCAATGCGAACATTCTCGTGGTTGATGATGATCCTGATATTCGCGAAGTTTTAAAAGACCGCTTGGAATCCCTCGGCTACAATGTTTTTGCAGCCGCTAGCGGCGTTGAAGCGCTGGAACTTCTCGAAAAGCAGAATCCGCAAATCGTATTGATGGACATTGAAATGCCCGAGATGGGCGGGCTCGAAGCTCTCAAAGAGATTCGGAAGAGACAGATTGACATCACCGTGGTCATGATCACGGCGCATGGCACGATAGAGAGGGCCGTAGAGGCCATTCGACAAGGTGCCTATGACTTCATTCCAAAACCCTTTGAGCCGGATCATATCGCACTTATCGTCCAGAGGGCGTTGGAGCGTGAGAGACTAAAACGAGGTGTCGAAGTTTTATCCGACCAAGTCGGGGAGCGTTATCGGTTGATCACGGGCAAGAGCCCGAAAATGGCCGAAGCCATTGATTTGGCCAAGAAGTCGGCAACGAGCCGGTCGACGGTTCTGCTTCTGGGCGAGAGCGGAACGGGCAAGGAAATCTTTGCTCGTTCCATTCACGAGTGGAGCGAGCGCAGAGCGGAGCCGTTCATCGCCATCAATTGTGTTGGTTTGTCGAAAGAGCTTCTCGAGAGCGAGTTATTCGGCCATGAAAAGGGCGCTTTCACCGGCGCGCATCAGCTCAAGAAAGGTAGAATCGAATTGTCTCATGGCGGAACGGTTTTTCTCGACGAGATCGGCGATATCTCCGCTGAGATTCAAACCAAGCTCCTGAGATTTCTCCAGGAACGAGAGTTCGAGCGCGTTGGAGGAATCAAACCGGTGCGTGTCGATGTCAAAGTCATCGCGGCGACCAATCGCGATCTCGCCGGCGCGGTGAAAGAGGGCCGCTTCCGGACGGATCTCTACTACCGTTTGAACGTCATTCCGATTTCCCTTCCTCCTTTGCGAGAACGACGGGAAGACATCGGCGCTCTGGCCAACTTTTTCATGCAACGTTTTTCTTCGGAAACCAAGAAGAGGTTCGACGAGATCAGCCCGGAGGCGATGGAGAGATTGCTCGCCTACGACTGGCCTGGAAATGTGCGTGAGCTCGCCAATGTCATCGAGCGCGCGGTGGTATTAGGCCGCGGTCCGCAGATCACCCTGGATGAAATTCCCACTGCGATGGTTTCGCCGGATTCGACAGCTCCGTCGTTGGGCTTGTTGTATAGCGAGAATGTCGAGGCCTACAGACGGCAACTGATTGTAAAAGCGCTCTCCGAGGCCAAGGGGAATCGCGCTGCTGCCGCCAAGGCCTTGGGACTGCAAAGGACCTACCTTTCAAGACTGATCAAGACACTGCACATCGGCTGAATACTTTTGTTTACGCGCCTGTATCTTTAAAGATAACGCGCGTTATTTTCGCCAGATTTTCCCGCTGCAAATTCGTTTCAAATTAGTATCTTAGCTTGGATCGTTCTCATCCTCTCGGCTGGCATGCGCTCTGCACTAGAGTCGAAGTGAGCTGAGCGTCATCCAAATCGGCAGACCATCAAGTTTTACACCAAGACCCCCAGCTTCAAACAAATTATGAGGCATTATCAGGAGGGTGAGATGAATGCATTGAGCGCAGAAATCGATTTAGTTGCAATGAAACCGTTCGAGGCTCTGCAGGAGCTGAATCGTAGCTTGATCGAGAAAGTCAGGCAGCAGATGGAAGTCATCGAACGTATGAGCCGGCTCAAGCGCTATCTCTCTCCACAGCTGGCCGATTCAATTCTCAACGGTAATGATCGCGATCCTTTTAGCAGCCAGCGGCGAGAAATCACAGCTGTGTTTCTCGACTTGCGGGGGTTCACCGCGTTTTCCGATAGCGCCGAGCCGGAGGAAGTGATGGCGCTGCTGAGAAGCTACCACAGTGAAATGGGCAGATTGGCTTTTGACTTCGGCGGCACTGTCGAGCATTTTGTCGCCGACGGACTGATGGTCTATTTCAACGACCCGGTACCGTGCGAAAATCACGTCGAAAAAGCCGTGTATTTGAGCTTAGCCATGCGCGATCGGATCAAGGAGTTGCACGTGGGTTGGTTGCGACAGGGTTACGACCTCGACTTGGGGATCGGGCTGGCAGCCGGGTATGCCGCCGTAGGTAATATTGGGTTCGAAGGACAAATGGATTACGGCGCGGTCGGCAACGTTACCAACCTTGCGTCCCGGCTTTGTGGAGCCGCCAAAGGTGGTCAGATTCTTACCGACCAAAAGACTATTGCGTCAATCGAAAACATCGCGGAAACAGAACCACTGGGAGAGCTTCATCTCAAAGGATTGGTTCGTCCTGTGCGCGCATTTAATATAATCGGAGTTGACCCGCAGAATCGAGTCCCAGACCGCGAGGTAGAGGATGGGTTGGCTCCAATATTCGGTGTAAAGGGGGGGCAGTTTTCGAACGACTAAGGGTAGCTCACGTCACCGAATAGCAGATTCAGTCTAACTCCGGCCGGTTCGGCTTACCAATAAAGCCCGGCCCGAAACCTGCTTCGTGGGCAGCCCATGCGCCCGCTACGCGCCCGCTAAAGATAGACGGACCCAGCATGGTCCCTTCCAATCCTGCCTTGCCGTTGATGTGTCCCCCGGCCATGCCCGCGACTTCACCGGCCGCAAATACGCCCGGAATCGGTTCAAAGTATTTGTTCAGTACACGGCAATGTAAATCGGTCTTGACGCCGCCGAAATTTTTTCGCGCCAGCGGAAATATCTGAATGGCATAGTAAGGCGGCGAATCGAATTTTTTTGCGCCTTTCAACGACTTCCCAAACTTGGGCTCCTTTTCCAGTCCTTCATCGAAGCAGCGATTGTACGCCTCGATCTCGTCAAGAAAATTTTTCAGATTCTCGACGGCGATTTTTTTGCCGAGCTCTTCGAGATTCGCCGCTTTTTTGATGTACGGCGAACTATCCAAGAGCTCCTGTACCTTCATACGGTCGATCACGTCACCGCGGCGATAGTATGGATCCGCGACGTCGATCTTTGCCAGCATCGGCGTATCGGCGAGGGCCCACGCATGGGGAGGATTCTGCGCTAACAAGGCTGGCGTTGCCGAAGCGCCGCCGGTTATGGACTCGTTATGAAAACGGTAACCCTGCTGGTTGAACCAGATGTAGCCGGGTACTTGGCGAAAGACCAAGCCGCGTCGCTGTTGCGGATCGCGGTAATCGGGGGTGGCGTAAACATAGAACCAAATGCAATCCATGTGGGTGAAGTAGCCGCCGAGCTCGCGGATCATCTGGTGCCCTTCGCCCTTGGCGTTCAAGCCTGAGCCTTCCATGACTCTAAACTGTTTGAATTCGGGACGGTGCTCCAAAACCATGTCGAGATTTGAGTTGAAGCCACCCGTGGCCACGATCACGGCTTTGCCGCGAACTTCAAATTGCTGATTGTTATTTGTTGCATTGACACCGCAGACGCGACCGTTTTCTGTCAGCAGCTTGCCGGCTTTGGTCAAAGTCATGATCGCGATGTTCGGCATCGACTGGGCGGTTTTGATCAGGGCCGTCATCAGACCGAGGCCGTTATTGTCGGGCCGGTGCCAGCGTAGCACGCGGTTTCCTTCCTGAAACTTCATGTCGACCCATTTGGCGCCGCAGCTCTCCGCCCAATGGTAAAGATCATGCAGCGTATGTTCGAGGTAGTAACGCGCCCAGATTTCGTCTGCTTGGCCACCGCCCCACCTGATCCAATCTTCGAAAGCCATATCAGGCGTGTCGGAGATGCTTTGGGATTTTTGTAACGGCGTCCCGACAATGCAGCAACCGCCGCCGGAAATAGCGGCGGTACCACCGCATTCCGCGGCGGCTTCCAAAACTACAGCTTGGGCCCCGGCGCGCGCGACTTCGATAGCGGCGGGAATTCCTGCGCCGCCGCCTCCAATGATGATGACATCGGTTTGCAGGCTTGAATTTGACATCGGAGCTCCTTCGCAACTGACTTGTTGAGAGCATTTATCACCATCGTTCCGATCCGGTCAATCAGCGTCAGTCAAGATCGGCGTTACATTCCTTTGCAGTTCATCGCGGTGGGTGCGCTGATTTCCGTCTGAGTTGATTTTGTCGGGTTGCACATTCGAGATTTTCCAAAATTCCGAACATTTGCTAAAATCCGGAGCAGCTTATCTTTCCGGCATCTCCGTCAGCATTCGGCGACACGGTAAAGTCTCAGGTCCATGGCAGATATTTTCATTAGCTACGCAAATGAGGATCGTGAAACGGCGGCGCAGTTTGCGCAACTGCTTGAATCGGTTGGCTTGCGTGTATGGTGGGACCGCCGAATTCCCGCAGGACGCACCTGGCGATCCATCCTCCAACATGCCTTACGTGAGATGCGCTGTCTGGTTGTGCTCTGGTCCAGACATTCTGTAGAAAGCCCCTGGGTTACGGAAGAAGCTGAGGAAGCACGTCGTCTCGGCAAGACCATTGTCCCGGTGCTAATTGAGCGAGTCGAGCCTCCCATCGGCTTTCGCACGATTCAAGCGGCCAATCTCACCGGTTGGAACGGCTCGACCAATGATCCCGCCGCGCAGCAATTCATTGCCGATCTAAAATCAGTGTTAGGGGATGCTGTCGAAAGCGCCGCGCCGCCGAAAGATTTTTCATCAGCGAAAACCGGCCTCGGTACTTTGCTTCAAGGAACCATTAGCGCGCGGATTTTCAAATTCGGCGCTGTCATACTCGCATTGGTCGGGCTTGGGATTGGATGGCAAATCTGGAAAGAGTTCCCACAAGAGAAGCAAAAATCAGCACCGGAAGAAAAGGCCGAAGATAGATCCGCACCGCACCTAGCGAGCCTCTCGATTCGCGGTGAGCGAAAGCAGCTTAATCCGTCGGAAAAAACGAAACTGGAGTTAAGCGCAATCGATTCGGACGGGAAGCAGGCGCAAGTGAAAGACGCGGTCACTTGGTCGAGCAGCGCTCCGCAAGTAGCAGGCGTCAATCCAGAGGGCGAAGTACTGGCTCTGACGCCCGGAAGCGCCGAAATCAAAGCAAACGTTGGCAGCGTAGTGAGTCCGCCATGGACCATCAATGTCAAGCAAGTCGAAACGCCGCACAAAGTTGTCACGGAGGCGAAGCTGGTTGCCTTGCGGGTCACTGTCGGAGCGAGAGAATTATCCCCAAAGGAGCGGGTTTCGATGCGCGTGCGCGGTCGATATTCGGATGATAGCGAGCGCATTCTTACGAGCGGAATCGAATGGCAAATCAGTGATCGCGCCGTGGCGTCGGTCACTAGCGCCGGAGAACTCGAAGGATTACGGCCCGGCAAAGTCGAAGTTGTTGCGCATTCGGGGAATCTCGCCAGCTCACCACTCCAATTCAGCGTCAGGGAGCCGCAACGCCCGGCAACTGAGACGGCTAAGCCGGCGCAAATTCCTGATGCCGCTCCCACGAAAGCCCAGCGCGCGAGGGATCAAGCGAACGCGACCATTACTGCCTACGTGAGTCGTGCCCAGTCATTACGCGAGCAAGGAAATTACGCCGGCGCTTTGGCGGAACTGGAAAAGGCCAGGAGCCTGGACCCATCGGATGAAAGCGTGCGAAAGGAAATTGAGCAGACGAAGCGCGCCTGCAACGCCGAACGGGTTTTAGGTAATCCGGTAAATTGCTAGTTCGATGCGAGTCAGCCCGGGAACTCTAGCGTCGTAATTGCCGATTGCGTTCCGCCGCCTCGTCGCGCCGCGCCTTGTCGCTCTCCTCCTCAAACATCGAACCGACCCATTCCGCGTTCGCGATGAGCGCATCCCAATCCGGAGGACGCGCGTCGAGTATTTTCAGACAAAGTTGAAGTTGATTTCGGATTCGTTGCGAAGGATCCCAGAATTTTCCTTGCGAGGTGTAGCTGATCGTATAGTCGAGCCATTCCCGTAATCCGATCAGCGCATCCGTTAGTTCCTTGGCCGCCTGCGATCTTTGTGCATCCGTCGCCCGACGCCCTTTGGTGTTTTCGGCACGGATTTTTTTTAGCTCTTCGAGAAGCGAATTATTGGCGCCAGCCGTCTCGAGCTGAGTTTCGGTCTCTTTGTTCAAATCAAAAGCGACACCGCGTTCGCGGGCCAAAGTGGCGACTCTCTTGGGATCGATCCCCTCACGTAACGCATAGGTCACTTCTTGCAATGAAAACGCCTTGGAAGAGACACTTGGCTCGGGCGGCCGAAGTCGTGTCAGGCCCAGATAGAGCTTGGCAATGTAGTCTTCCTTGAGTTGGCCAACGGCTTTCTCGAAGGCCGATTCTGCTTGCGCATATCTGCCGGCGTTGTAGTCCGCGCGTCCGATATAAGTCCATATGCTCCGCGGCGGCGAAACCTCATTGCTCACGAAGCGAGGGTCGCTCTGGGCGACCCGGTCGAAATAAGACCGCGCATTGTCAGGTTCACCGCGTAGTAAAGCTTGGCGTCCGGCGAGGAACTCGCTCTGCGTTCCCAAGCTGGCGCATGATAAGAGAAACAAAAGCACGAGCGACAAGCGAGCCAAGCGCATAGCAAATTGTCAGCAGAATAAGCGCAGCGTGGAGAAAAGACAAGTTTTCTTCCGTGACGACATGAAAGATTTGAGAGCTCGGCGACGCTTGCGGTGTGCGTAAATGAGTGGCGGTTGTGGCCCAGCCGGTGCTCTGCTAAGCAGGAAGGATATTTTTCCCATGCGTTTTTCTCCCACACCTTGGCTCGTGGCGTCGCTTGCCTTTGTCGTTTTAGGTTTTTCCCGCGGCATTCATTCATCTTTCGGCGTGTTCAACGTCGCTTTGCTGGATACCTTTGGTTGGAGCCGCGGTGCGACGGCGGGCATTTTCTCGATCGTTTTGACCGTCGACGCGGTTCTATCGCCGCTCGTGGGTTACCTTCTCGATCGCTACGGCAGCCAAAAAATTTCCATTGCCGGCTGCGTCGCATTGGTCATCGGCTTGTTTTTGAGCAGCCAGGTCTCGACGCTTTGGCAACTCTACATCAGCTTTGGAATCATTCTGGCGGTGGGGTTCACTTTTACCGGAATGGTGCCGCATGTCTTTTTGATTTCGGAGTGGTTCTCGTCAAATCGAGCCTCGGCAATCGGGTTCGTCTATGCCGGTACCGGGCTAGGTATTATGCTGCTTGCGCCTTTGAGCGAGTGGCTGATTTCAAGCTACGGCTGGGCGCGTGCTTTCGAAACCTACGCGGTCATCGTTGTAATCGGACTTTTGCCGGTGGTCTGGCTGTTTTACGACCATGGACCCTACGGTGAGCACCTGCGGCCGCGGGCAGAAAAGAAGACGAGCCAAAACCAATGGACCGCTCGGTTAGCTTTGCGCAGCCTGCAGTTTTGGCTTCTCTTTGTCGCGCGCATCGCCGCGGCTTCCGGAACTACGGTGATCGTTACGCATCAAGTTGCGCACGTAGTCGATGTGGGCTTCAGCAAGCTTTTGTCGGCTTCGATCTTTGGCCTAGCGGGAGTCACCAGCAGCTTTGGGCGCGTCATCTTCGGTTTCATCGCGGATCGTCTTTCCAAGCAGGCCGCTTATACGCTGAACATTGCGATGACGATCGTGGGCGTCGGCGCGCTGATCGTTCTCAGCGATCCAAGCCAGGCCTGGCTGCTCTATGTCTATGTGATTTTCTTTGGCATCGGCTTCGGCTCGCGCGCGGTGATTTTCTCGGCGCTTACCGCGGATATTTTTTCCGGCAAAGGCTTTGGTTCTATTCTCGGATATTCGACGGTTGCCGTGGGTGTCGGCGGCGCGCTGGGGTCATGGCTCGGCGGTGCGTTTTACGACTGGACCGGAAGTTATCTCGTTTCCTTCGCCCTTTCGACCGCCGTATTATCCATTTCCGATGTCTGCATCTGGCTCGCGGCAGTTCCCTCGGTAGCCAACTACGACAAGCGCTTATGGGCGACGGAGCCGAGATAGCTTAGACGGTTCCAACTTGAGGGAAAGGAAAGAAGCTGTTAGCGTTTAGTTCTGCGCTTTTTATGGACGCTCGTTTGCGCGAGGGCATTCGTCTCTTCAATGAGCAACAGTTTTTCGAATGCCACGAAATTCTCGAACCCTATTATCACGAGACGGAAGCCCCGAATAAGCCATTTCTTGAAGGCTTGATTCAGCTCGCGGCAGCATTCCGGCTTTATCGCGAATTTGGTGAGATCAAGGGGCCGGTGCGCATGGTCCATCAGGCGCTTGTCCGTTTCGAGAATTATCAACCGTCTTTTTTAGAGATTTGCGTAACCGAGCTCAGCCAGGCCGCCGAGGCATGGGCAAAAGCAGCGGAACATGCGGCGGATAGGGTTGGTTCAGCGCTGCCGAAGATTAAGCTGCAGAAACGTACCTTCTTTTCATGACCGAGCTTGCCCTCGCACAGCGCATCGAAAACTTTCTCCAAGGAAATTGGACCGGCAGCAAGCGAATTCAAGGATTGCAGGGGGGAGCGCGCGCCTACGCGCTGTCGCTGGCGGCGCGCCGCGCTAACCGGCCATTTCTGATTGTCTGTCCGAGCGCCCGTGAAGCGGAATATCTTTGCGAAGATTTAATTTTTTTTCTCGGCGAGGCGCACAGCGGAGCGCCTTTGCAAAAACGCGTGCATCTCTTTCCTTCATGGGAGGTGCTGCCGTTCGAAAATCTCTCGCCGCATCCGGAAAATATCGCCGGCCGTCTAGAGGGTCTCTATAAGCTCGTCGAAGAGCCCGCACCGGTTCTGATCGCTACTCCCGCCGCTTTGATGCAAAAGGTCATTCCCAAAGAATCGCTCAAGCGGTCGTACCTCTATTTGGTGGCCGGCCAGGAACTATCGCGGGAAGCGTTGCTCGAACATTTGGTGGCCTGGGGTTTTCAGAATGTGCCGCTGGTCGAAGAACGGGGCGATTTCAGCATCCGCGGCGGCATCGTTGATCTCTTCTCGCCAGGTTACGCGCTTCCGCTCCGGCTTGAATTCGACGGCGACCGCCTCGACTCGATTCGTGAGTTCAATCCGTCCACCCAACGGAGCGCGCAGCAGCACGAAGAGCTGCTGGTTTTGCCGATGAAAGAGTTTTCACTCAAGCAAAACGGCAGCGACGCCGTCGTGCGCCGGCTCGATCAACGCGCCGTCGAATTGGAAGTCGACCGGCGCGCAAAAAATAGTCTCATCGAATCGGTTCGTGCGGGGATTCCATTTCCCGGAATGGAATTTTTGGTGCCTTACTTTTCCGAGCCGTTGGTGCCAGTTACCGCCTATCTCCCGCCCCAAACACTCGTCTGGTTCGATGGCGCGGATCGCATCGAAGCTGAAGCGGAGCGCTTTGGACGAATTACCTGGGAGAGGAGCCGTCAGGCCGAGGAAGAACACCGGTTGGTGGCGCCATTGGAATCGCTTTATCTGGGCGAGCATCAGTTCCAGGAGGCGCTGGCATCATTCGCGCAGGTGCAAGGCGAGTCGCTCACGCTCTTGGCGCCATCCGAACGAGCGCAGGCGACGACACTGACGGTGGAGTCCTATTTGACCACCGACATTCGGCAGGAAACGGCGCACACGGGCAAGGATCCTACGCTGCTACCCTTAGTGGAGCACTTGAAGGCGTGGGAAAAGCAACGAGTGATCTTCGTTGCGCCAACAAAAGCCGATGGCACGCGATTGCGCGAATTGTTGGCCAACTACAATTATCAACTGCCGTTAGTTGAAACCTCGCTGCCGCCGTTGATGGAGCGCACAGACTTCGCGCAGGCGATTATCTCCGGTCAGCTCAATCACGGGTTTCGCATGCCGGAAGCGGGTCTGGTGGTGGTGACCTTCGACGAGATTTTCGGCACCCGAAAGCGCCAGCCCGCAGGCACGACCAAACGTCATCCGAGCCACTTTCTCACGAGCTTGAGTGAACTCAAACAGGACGATTTTGTCGTTCACCTCGATCACGGCATCGGTGTTTATCGAGGCCTCAAGTTTTTGCAAGTGGCCGGTGTTGGAGGAGAATTCTTGCACCTGGAGTATGAGGGTGGTGATCGGCTGTATTTGCCGGTGGACCGCATCAACATGGTGCAGAAATACATTGGCGGCGACGGCGCGCAACCGGCACTCGATCGATTGGGGGGTACGTCATGGGAAAAGGTCAAGGCCAAAGCGCGGAAATCGATCTTCGCTATGGCCGAAGAGTTGGTTCAGCTCTACGCTCTGCGTGAAGCGCGCGAGGGGACGGCCTTTGCGGCACCCGACGCAATGTACCAGGAGTTTGAAGCGGCCTTCGAGTACGAAGAAACTCCTGACCAGCAGCGCGCCATCGACGAGACCCTCGCCGGGATGCAGAACAAAAAACCGATGGATCGACTGATATGCGGCGACGTGGGTTACGGCAAGACAGAAGTGGCGATGCGCGCGGCATTTCTCGCCGTCGAGGGCGGCAAGCAGGTTGCTGTGCTCGCGCCGACGACCATTTTGACGCAACAGCACCTGCAAACCTTTCGCCATCGTTTCCGTAACCACCCGGTGCGCATCGAAATGGTGAGCCGATTTCTGACCAACAAGGAAATTGCCGAGATTCTCGAAGACACGACCACGGGCAAGGTCGATGTCATTATCGGCACTCATCGCTTGCTGCAAAAAGACGTGGAGTTTAAAAACCTGGGCCTCGTGATCGTCGATGAGGAGCACCGCTTCGGCGTGGTCCACAAGGAGCGGCTCAAAAAGCTGCGCCAACTTGTCGATGTGCTGAGCCTCACGGCGACGCCGATCCCGCGCACATTGCACATGTCGCTTGTCGGTATCCGCGACCTCAGCATCATCGAAACGCCTCCGGTAGATCGGCTGGCGATTCAAACCTATGTCACCCGATACGACGACCGTCTGATCCGCGATGCTATCCTGCGCGAGGTGGATCGCGGCGGGCAGGTATTTTTTCTGCACAACCGGGTCGAAACCATCGATCGGTTGGCGCTGAAGCTTGCCGAGCTCGTTCCCGAAGCCAAGTTCGCAGTGGCGCATGGCCAGATGCGGCCCAAGGAATTGGAAAAGGTCATGCTGGACTTCTTCAATAACCAGACTCAGGTGCTGGTCTGCTCCGCCATCATTGAGTCAGGACTCGATTTCCCCAACGCGAATACGATTATCATCAATCGGGCGGACAAGTTCGGTCTCGCTCAGCTCTATCAGCTGCGCGGTCGTGTGGGCCGTTCGCATCGACACGCCTATGCTTACTTGTTGATTCCCGGCGAACGAGCGATCACGCCGGATGCTGAGAAAAGGTTACGGGCGCTGCAGGAAATAGACGGACTCGGGGGTGGCTTCAAGCTCGCTATGCATGATCTGGAAATTCGCGGCGCGGGAAATCTGCTGGGCGAGCAGCAGTCGGGACAAATTCATGCGGTCGGTTTCGAACTCTACACGGAGATGATGGAGAAAGCGATTCAGGAATTGAAGGGGGAGGATGTGTTGCCGGAGGTAGATCCCGAAATTCGCCTCGGCATACCCGCCTATTTTCCCGATACCTATATTCCGGATGCCAATCAAAGGCTGTACTTCTACAAACGGCTGGCGACTCTGCGCGACGATCAGGAGCTCGCCGACTTGAAAGAAGAAATCATGGATCGCTTTGGCTCGTATACGACGGTGGTAGAGAATCTTTTTCTGGTCATGAATTTGCGCCGTACCCTCAAGGAATTTCTGGTGCAGCAGATCAGTGTCGCGGATGGACGGGTTTACCTGCTGTTCCATGCCGAATCACCCGTGAAAATCGATAAACTTCTCGAGCTGATCCATAAACAAAAGAATCGTTTCCGGCTGATGCCGGACGGGCGGTTGTCGTTCGCGCCAAAAAATCTCGATTGGGAACCGCTGATCGAAGAAGTTACAGAGCTTCTCCGCTCAATCCAGGATCTGCCGTCCCAAGCGGCTTTTTCTCCCGAGATACTCAGAGCGCCTCCTGCATGATCGGTAACCGATTTGAGGCGTTTACGAATGGGACGGCACCCAACAGGAATTTGGTTTTTACGGCAGAGTGTGTTAATAGTTGGCGTCGACGCTTTTATTCTCCTCGGGTGAAATGCCTATGCCGAAGCGAACCCTCATCGGAAGGCTGCTTTTGTGTTTAGTCTTGGTGGGTCCGTGCATCGCCGGCGCTGCGGTCGTCGAGCAATTGATCGTGGTGATCAACGGCGAGCCTTACACCCTATCCGGTGTTAACACCTACGCTAAAATCAAAATGGGCCGGAGTTTTCCGAGCGGCAGCCTTGATCAGATCAACGCTAGCGACCGCCAAGTCCTGGAGCAGTTTATCACCGATAAGCTTCTCGAATCCGAAGTACGGGAAGCGGGCATCAGCATCAGCGATGAGGATGTGAACCGGTATATCGAGCAGGTGAAGAAAAATAATCGTCTTTCCGACGAAGATCTCAAGACGGCGCTGTCCCGAGAGGGCCAAACTCTCGACAGCTACAAAGTCTCCGTCAAGGCGGAAATGGAAAAGAGCGAGATTATCGATCGGCAGGTGAAGAGAAAAGTCACCATTACCGACGAAGATGTGGAACGTTACTACAAGGCCAATCCCAACAAGTACCGAAGCGACGCGCGCGCCCGGATTCGTCATATTTTGTTGACGCTTCCCGAACGTGCCGCACCCGATCGCGTTCAGGCCGTGATGACGCAGGGGAAGGAGCTTTACGAGCGCATCAAGGCGGGTGAAGATTTCGCCACATTGGCGAAAGAATACTCGCAAGGCGCCGGACAAGCCGACGGCGGCGACATCGGCTGGATCAAACGCGGAACGTTGATCCCGGGTTTGGAGGAAATGGCATTCGAAAAATTAGCGGTGGGAGAAGTAAGCGAGCCATTTCGAACCAGCATGGGAGTTCATATTGTAAAACTCGAAGCTCGCGAGGCGGGGAGTGTGCTGCCGCTGAACACCGTGGCGCCGCGCATCAAAGAGGAGCTTTTGAATAAGGCATTAGAGGAACGGTTTGCGAAATGGATGAAGACCGACTTGCGCCGAAAACATCGGGTCGACGTCAAGATTGCCGGAGTCGTTTTCAAACCTGAAGACTCCAAAGAAAACACGATGAACACGCTGGTCGCGGGATCGAATCAATCCCCTCGACGCAGTGAAGACCGGTCATTCCTCAGCTACTTCAATCCATTTTCTTACATCGTGAAAGATACGCCCGTGGAAGACATAGATCCTAAAAGCCCAATCGCCGGAAGAAGCATCGTAAGTGTCTTCGGCGTGCCGCTCGGCACCCAAGAAACGCCGGAAGACGCTCCCGATGTTTTGAATCCGGCGCCGGCGAAAAGCTCCGATAAGGGTATCCTCGACTCGCTGAATCCGTTTTCCTCTAAAAACCCCTAGCTGCTTGTCTCCGATAACTCAACTCGGGATAATGAATAGCATTATTCCCATGCCGACGTGCCATAGCCATGCCCAGTAAGCCGATCATCGCCGTTACCATGGGCGATCCGGCGGGAATTGGTCCAGAAATCATTTTAAAAGCCCTTGCCGATCCGATCATCAAACGGGTCTCGCGCCCGTTAATTCTAGGCGATTGGGGAGTGCTACAGCGGGTGCGTAGCGGGAAGAGAGCTATGCCCCGCCTGGTTTGCTGGAAACCGGGACAGCCACTGTTATCTTTACTCGACGATCCAAAAGCTTATGCGGTTTGCTCGCTGTCGTCGCTCACTCCGAAAGAGTCACGACCAGGTGTTTCGTCCAAAGCCGGAGGGCGGAGCGTGTATAGCTATATTCGAGTGGCGGCGAAACTAGCGCTATCAAAGGTGGCCGATGCTGTTGCCACCGCGCCCATCAGCAAAAGCAACTTGATTGAGGCAGGATACAATTATCCGGGTCATACCGAATTACTCGCAGAGCTAAGCGGGGCTGAGCAATGTCGCATGATGCTGATCGGCGCGAAACTGCGCGTGGTGCCGGTCACAGGACATATCCGCTTTACCGAAGTGGCGCGCAGCCTGAAGCCGGAAAATATTCAAACTACTTTGGAGCTCACGCAACGAGCGCTGCAGAATTTTTTTCGTATAAAGCGACCCCGAATTGCCGTGGCGGCATTGAACCCGCACGGCGGTGAAGAGGGCATCTTTGGTGACGAAGAAATTAAAATCATCGCACCGGCGGTGAAAGCAGCGCGCCGCAAAGGCATTTCGGTTCATGGACCGCTCCCTGCAGATAGCTTATTTCACCACGCTGCCCGGGGTGATTATGACGCGGTCGTGTGTATGTACCACGATCAGGGGCTGATCCCGCTCAAGCTGCACCATTTTTTCGGCGGTGTCGCGCTTACATTAGGACCGTCCTTCATCAGGACTTCGGTCGATCACGGCACCGCCTACGATATCGCGGGAAAGGGCAAGGCCGACGAAACCAGCATGAAAGCAGCAATCCTGCTGGCGGCGCAACTGGCCCGACGGCGGCAGGCAGGGAGAACGCAGTGAACCCGTCGATCTTTCGTGAGTACGATATTCGCGGACTGGCGGAGCAAGATTTCGACAAAGAATTTGCCCTGCTATTGGGTAAAGTCCACGGGACTTCGGTCGTTGAAGCTGGGGGCAGTCGGGTTGCCGTCGGGCGCGATTGCCGCGCCACGTCCGATCTCTATGCCGAGGCCGTCATCGCCGGCATGATCTCTGCGGGCGTACAGGTTTATGATATTGGCGTTTGCCCGACGCCGTTATTGTATTTTTCTTTGTTTCATCTCGACCTCGACGGCGGCATTCAAATTACCGCAAGTCATAATCCTTCCGAATACAACGGCTTCAAGATTTGCCGCGGTAAGGACACGCTTTACGGCCAGCAGATCCAGGAAATCCGCGCTTGCATGGAGCGCAGCGAGTTTCGTGCAAAATCGGGCGGCGTGAGGGAACAATATGACATCATGTCACCGTACCGGCGCCATCTGCTCGCCGATGTTCCGCAGCTTGCCCGGCCATTAAAAATCGTGATCGACGCCGGAAGCGGCGTCGGCGGCCCCGTGGGCCCGCCGATTTTCAGACAATTGGGTTGTGAAGTATTCGAGATCGCTTGCGTTCCGGATGGCACATTTCCCATTCATCATCCCGATCCGACCGTTCCCGAAAATTTGGAAATGTTGATCGAAAAAGTGAAAAGTGAAGGAGCCGATCTCGGCATCGCCTACGACGGTGACGCCGACCGAATCGGCGCGGTAGATGAAACCGGCAAAATTCTTTGGGGCGACGAACTGCTGGTGTTGTTTTCCCGCGACGTTTTGCTGCGCAATCCCCATGCGGTGATCATCTCCGAAGTGAAGTGCTCGCAGCGGCTCTACGATGACATTGCCAAAAAGGGCGGGCAGCCGATCATGTGGAAAGCGGGGCATTCGCTGCTCAAGGCCAAGATGAAAGAGACCGGAGCGCTCCTGGCCGGAGAAATGAGCGGGCACATGTTTTTCAAGGAACGTTATTTCGGTTTTGACGACGCGATTTACGCATCTCTCCGTTTGCTTGAAATCGTCGCCAATTCGGGCAAACCGTTGTCGAGCCTGCTAGCCGATCTGCCTCAGAGTGTTTCCACACCAGAGATTCGTGTCGACTGTCCCGACGAAAAAAAATTCGCGATTGCTGCCAAAGCCACGGAGTATTTTCGACAACACTTCGACCTGATCGACGTCGACGGCGCTCGGGTGTGCTTTGCGGACGGTTGGGGTTTGATCCGCGCATCCAACACGCAACCGGCCCTCGTGCTACGCTTCGAAGCCTCTTCTCAGGAGAAGCTCGACGAATATCGAGCGCTGATCGAAAACAAGCTCAAGGAATTTCAAACCTGATCGGTGAAGATGGCGGCGCAAATCGTCATTCGTGGCGCTCGGGTCCATAATCTTAAAAATATTGATCTGGAGATACCGCGCGACCGGTTGGTGGTTATTACCGGCCCGTCCGGGTCGGGAAAGTCTTCGCTTGCCTTCGACACGTTATATGCCGAAGGTCGGCGGCGGTACCTCCAGTCGATCGCCGCCGACGCCCATCAGCTGTTGCAGCAGATCGAAAAGCCCGACGTCGACAGTATCGAGGGGCTTTCTCCAACCATCGCGATCCAGCAAAGCTCCGGGGTCGCTCAGTCACGCTCCACTGTGGGAACCCTGACCCACATTTATGATTTCTTGCGCCTGCTGTTCGTCAGAGTGGGTCAATTGAATTGTCCCAATTGCGGTAGTGAAATCGTCGCGCAAAGCACTGAACAAATTGTCGACCAACTGCTTTCGTTGCCCCATGGCACCCGCCTCATCGTGTTGGCGCCGCTGGCGCTTTCCTCCGAAATGAGAGCCGACAAGTTACTCGAGGAGGTCGCAAGACAAGGTTTTTCAAGAGCGATGGTTGACGGCAAGATGGTCGAGCTTCCGGGGACAATTTCCGATGACTGGAGCAAAGCGCGCCAATTGGATGTGGTGATCGATCGGTTGATGGTGCGCGAAGGAATTCGAACCCGGCTCGTGGAGGCGGTCGAACTCGCCGGCCGGCAGGGCGACCAGATCGTCAAGGTGCTAAGCTCGGAAGACAGTGAAGATCAGCCGGCGCGTGAGCGGCGCTTCAGTAAAGCGCTCAGGTGCCTGAACTGTGGTGCGGCCGCGCCGGAAGTCACACTGGGCTTGTTGTCCTTCAATAATCCGGAAGGCGCTTGCCCGACCTGTAATGGCTTAGGGGAGATTCTTGAGCAGACGCAAAACGCGGAAGAGACGGCGCGCAGATGCCCTGAGTGCGGGGGAACCCGGCTCAAAAACGAAAGCCGCCTGGTGCGCATCGGCGGCCATGACATTTCTCAAATCAGCGGCTGGCCTGTCGCCGAGGCAATGAAATTTTTCGGTGCGGTCGAATTTTCCGGCGAGCACGTATTGATCGGTAAGAGAATCGTCAGTGAAATTACACACCGAATCGGTGTCCTACTGGATCTCGGTTTGGGCCATTTGAGCTTGGATCGGTCTTCGGTAACTCTTTCCGGCGGTGAGATCCAGAGGGTCCGCCTGGCAACCGAGATCGGCTCGGGTATGACAGGCGTGCTCTACGTTCTGGACGAGCCAAGCCGGGGTCTGCACCAGAGAGACAACGCACAGCTACTGGAGCTTTTGAAAGGGCTTCGCGAGACGGGTAATTCAGTGATTGTCGTCGAGCACGATCCCGAAACGATGAAGGCCGCGGATCATCTCATTGATATGGGTCCCGGCGCCGGCGAGCGCGGCGGTGAAGTAGTGGCGCAAGGCTCTCTTACGGAGATCCTGTCCGATCGGCAGTCTCTTACCGGTCGATATCTTGCGGGAGAATTAACCATTGCAACTCGCGATGAGCGGCGGAACGGCAGCGGGAAATATTTGCTGATTCAAAACGCCCATAAGCACAATTTAAAAAATGTAACTGTACGGATTCCGCTTGGTACGATCACCTGCGTCACCGGCGTTTCGGGCGCGGGCAAAACCACATTGGTCATGGATGTTTTGTATGACGAGCTGCGCAGGCGACTGCATAACCCGAAACGCCAAAAATTTCGGACGGCAGAACTCGTCGGCTGGGAGCATTTCGACCGTATTATCGGGGTAGACCAGCAGCCGATCGGGCGGACACCACGATCCAATCCGGCTACTTATGCCGGTATTTACGATTACCTTCGGGGGTTTTTTTCCGAGCTACCTGAAGCGCGCGTGCGTGGCTACAAGCCAGAGCGCTTTTCGTTTAATCAGAAAGGTGGCCGCTGCGAGGCCTGTGGCGGTGATGGAGTGACACGGGTGGAGATGTATTTCATTCCGGATCTCTCAGTCATCTGCCCGGTCTGTAAGGGCCGACGCTACAACCGTGAGACCTTGGAAGTCAGATACAAAGGATTAAGTATCGCTGATGTTTTGGACCTGACCGTCGATGAGGCGCTCGAATTGCTGAGCGCTATTCCACCGATTCGCGAGCGGCTACAAACCTTACGGGACGTCGGATTGGGTTATGTCAGGCTCGGGCAGCCCGCGTCGACACTCGCAGGAGGCGAAGCGCAACGGGTAAAACTCGCGCGCGAGCTGGCGCGAAAGACCTCCGGCCAAGCTCTTTATGTGCTTGATGAGCCTACGGCCGGGCTCCACTTCGAGGATACAAAGAAACTTTTGGACCTGCTTAACCGTCTCACAGATAGCGGAAATACCGTTGTTATGGTCGAGCACAATCTGGATATGATCAAAAATGCTGATTACGTCATTGATTTGGGCCCGGAAAGCGGTATGGGGGGCGGAGAGGTGGTGGCAGCGGGAACTCCAGAAGAGGTTGCTTCGGTCGACCGATCGTTTACCGGACAATACCTGCGGCAGATTCTCGCGTCCCGGGCATCTCTCGATAATTAAGCAAAAACAACAGCTTAGTTTCGAGTAGGCGGCGTTGACTCGCGAGCATATTTTGGTTAACTTGATATCAGACTGATTAAGTCTGTAATGACCGGAGCACAATGATCAAGACGCCGATCTACTTGGATAACCATGCCACAACCCCTGTGGATCCGAGGGTGTTGGCCGCGATGCTGCCTTATTTTACCGAGCAGTTCGGCAATGCCTCGAGCAAGAATCACCCGTTCGGATGGGAAGCGGAAGCAGCGGTGGACAGCGCGCGAGAGCAGGTAGCGAAGCTAATTGGGGCCGGTTCGGCGCGAGAGATTGTATTTACCAGCGGCGCCACCGAGTCGGATAATTTAGCGATCAAAGGGGTCGCCCAGGCGTACCGCGAGCGGGGAAATCATATCGTCACCTGCGCGACCGAACACAAAGCGGTACTCGACAGTTGCAAGGCTTTGGAGAAGCAGGGATTCAAGGTTACATATCTGCGCGTGCAAACCAACGGCTTGCTCGATCTTCAACGGCTCGAGGAATCACTCACGGACGAGACGATTCTCGTTTCGATTATGGCGGCAAACAACGAGATCGGCACTATCCAGCCCGTGGAAGAGATCGGTCGATTAACCAGGAAAAAGGGTATTCTTTTTCATACCGATGCGACCCAGGCGGTCGGAAAAATTCCCATAAACGTCGATAAAATGGCGATCGACCTGCTGTCACTCACTGCGCACAAGATCTATGGACCAAAAGGGGTGGGGGCGCTTTATGTACGGGGCGAAAAGCCGCGGGTAAAAGTAACGCCGATGCTCGATGGCGGCGGTCATGAGCGCGGGATGCGCTCTGGAACCTTGAATGTGCCGGGCATTGTCGGCTTGGGGATCGCGTGCGAACTGGGGCAAAAGGAGATGGGTGGTGAGGCTGAACGCCTGATGGGGTTGCGAGAACGTCTCCGGACCGGTCTCGTTCAGCAACTCGAAGACGTTTACATCAACGGCGATCCGGGGAGGCGCTTGCCGGGAAATCTAAATATGAGCTTCGCTTATATTGACGGCGAGTCGCTGATGATGGGGCTCAAGGAAATTGCCGTATCGACCGGTTCGGCATGCACGTCAGCGAGCCTAGAGCCGTCACACGTCCTAAAGGCGTTAGGCTTGGATGACTCCTTGGCGCATGCTTCGATCCGGTTTGGCGTCGGCCGATTCAACACGGCTGAAGAGATCGAGTACACGATAGGGCGTGTCGCGGAAGAAGTTCATCGCCTCAGGAAAATTTCTCCGCTGTACAAGGCAAGGCTGGAAAGACGCAAGGCAGGAGTTTCGTAGGAGGAAAATCGCGATGGCGATGGGAGTAAGTCTCACGGAGCGTGCGGTAGCGCGAATTAAAGAGCTGATCGCAGCTGAGCAGCGGGACGGTCAGGGGTTGAGAGTAAAAGTTGTCGGCGGCGGCTGCTCAGGATTGCAATACAAAGTCGATTTTGATGCGCCCAAGCCCACGGATAAAGTTTTTGAACGGGATGGAGCCAAGGTACTGGTTGATATGAAAAGCTTGCTCTACCTGACCGGCACGGAACTCGACTACAAAGACGAGCTGATGCAATCGGGTTTCGTTTTTCAAAACCCGAATGTCAAGCAATCGTGCGGCTGCGGAGCATCATTTACGGTTTAGGTGAAGGATCTATCAATGAAAACCGGGACCGAGACTGTCCAAGACCTGACTCGACGCGAGTACAAATACGGCTTTATCACCGACATCGAAGCAGACACCGTACCGCCGGGCCTAAACGAAGATATCGTGCGGCTCATTTCCGCCAAGAAGAACGAACCTGAGTTCATGCTTCAATGGCGGCTCAAGGCCTACCGGCATTGGGTCAAGCTTGAAAAAGCGCAGGCCGAGCCCCAGTGGGCGATGGTGCATTACCCGCCCATTGATTACCAGTCGATTCGCTACTATTCGGCGCCAAAGTCCAAGGGGGAT
>DATIEH010000514.1:0-3637 GCA_035455905.1 Binatia bacterium
TGGTCAAAATGATCAGATCGCCTGGTTTAGCACCGTCGGCGCGCACCAATTGGTTTCTGTAGGTTTCGCCGAGCATTTGTCCAACGACAATCGGCCGGCCAAGGCCGGCGGTAACTTCGGTGTGACCACCGATCAAGGTGACCCCGATGCTGCGGCAGGCTTCAAGCGTGTCGTGAAAAATTTTTTCGACCACCGCTTCGGTGGTCAGGTCTTCAGGCAGTAGCAAGGTGGCGAGATACCAGAGCGGCCGCGCTCCCTTGGTCGCGATATCGTTGGCATTAATATGAACAGCGTACCAACCGATCTGATCGACGGCGAACGTGATCGGGTCGGTTTTGGCGATTAGGCAGCGCGAGCCGCCGATATCGATGACCGCAGCGTCCTCGCCTATGCCGGGACCGATGATCACTCGCGGGTCATGGATTTGATTTTTTCTAAGTAGGCGCTCGAGCGTGGCGATGGGCAGCTTGCCAATGGGGAATCGAGCCTGAATTGAACGATCCATAACAGCGAGCTCGTGTTGGCATGGATGTTCAGCTATGCCAGAAAGCGCGAGCCGCGCTGCGCTTTCGCGCCAGGCCACAACTCCTGCAGGGCTTTGGGCAGCATGTTCTTGACGTCTTCAATCTCACCCTTGCTGGTGTGGCGTGCCAGCACTTTGAAGACGGAACGAGCGATGCTTTCCGGTCTGACCGTCACGTCGTCTTTAAACGCCTCTTTGATGTGGGCGAGGAAATCCTCTTTGTGGCGCTCCTTGTGGGGCTTTCCCTTGAGAGTCCAGCCCTCGTAATAAAAACCGCGCACCAGCATCGGCAGTTGCGCGCCAAGCTGCACGGCCTCTTCGAGGGTCAAGCGATCGCGCAAAGCGTGCAACACCGTGCGCAAAGCCAGGTAGGCTTTGTGTGGGTGGTTTTCCCAATCCAATTCGCTCATCAAATCGTTGAGCCAGATCTGGGTCTTCTGTAGCGTCCCATCAAACACGTCGTGCGCCGTGTCTCGCTGCGGCGGCTTGCGTACTAATCGATAACTTCGCGTCGGTCCCGTTTTCATGAGCACACCTCCTTACGGAAAGGTCTGCATTCATTGAAGCTGAGCAATTCCAGTGCCCGCAGCAGTATCGAGTTTTGTTCGCCAATTTGCGGCAGTTAAACTGAGGGAGCCTGACGCTGCGTGCCGAAAATATCAATTGTGAAAAAAATCAATCGGTAGGTTCGCACTGATGGAAAACGATGCATCGTAAGATTGGCCAAAATGGCGATTTGTAAGTCTGCATTCCTGGCTTATTTCTTGCGCCTTAGCCTTCGGTGAGTTATGGCGGCGTCGCTCTGGCGGTCGCTGAGAGCGGGGACCATGGGATTTGAACCGATCAAGAAGAATCTAAATGCTCTCAAAGTCGCGCCCAATCTCGATGATTACGCGCGGACCTGCGCGGAGTTCGCTTGGGAAAAGGCCGAACAAGCAATCACGAGGCTTCCTGGCCATCGCGCATTGAATATCGCCTATGAGTGCGTCGATCGTCATGCGAATTCATCACGGCGAGATCGGTTGGCGTTACGGTGGATTAGCAAGTCGGGGGAAGCTCGGGATATCTCCTACGAAGGCTTGCGTCGCCTCACTAACCGCTTCGCCAATGTGCTGCGCGGTCTTGGTATCGCTAAAGGGGATCGCGTTTTCGTCCTGGCGGGGCGCATCCCGGAGCTTTATACGGCGGCGCTGGGCACGCTGAAGAATGGCAGCGTTTTTTGCCCGCTATTTTCCGCTTTCGGACCCGAGCCGATCCAGCAGCGGCTCTCCATCGGTGAAGGCAACGTCCTGATCACTACCGAAGCGCTTTACTCACGGCGCAAGATCGCCGAGGTGCGCGAGTCGCTGCCGAGCTTGAAGCATGTGCTTGTCATCAACGACGGCTTAGGCGCGCCCCCAAGCGGGACGCTTGGGTTTCACGAGCTGATGAAAAAGTCGTCCGAGGATTTCACCGTCGAGGCCATGACGCCGGACGATATGGCGCTGATCCACTTCACCTCGGGCACGACGGGAAAACCCAAAGGCGCGGTGCATGTTCATCAAGCCGTGATTGCGCATCACATGACCGGCACCTACGCCCTTGATTTTCATCCCGAAGATATTTTCTGGTGCACGGCCGATCCCGGCTGGGTGACCGGAACTTCTTACGGAATCATTTCTCCGCTCAGCCACGGCATCACCAGCATTATTGACGAAGCCGATTTCGACGCGGAGCGTTGGTACCGGATTATTCAAGAACAAAAAGTCACCGTCTGGTACACCGCGCCGACGGCGGTGCGCATGATGATGAAGGCGGGACTGGATGTCATTCGAAACCACGACCTCGGAAGTCTGCGCTTCATCTCGAGCGTCGGCGAGCCGCTCAATCCCGAAGCAGTGGTGTGGGGTCAAGAGGCGTTCGGTCTACCGATTCATGACAACTGGTGGCAGACCGAGACCGGCGGGATCATGATTGCGAATTACTGCGCCATGGAAGTTCGCCCGGGTTCCATGGGCCGGCCGCTGCCGGGTATCGAAGCGTCGATCGTGCAGCGGCAAAAGGATGGCAGTGTCATTCAACTGAAACCGGAACAAGTCGGAGAATTGGCTCTGCGCCCCGGCTGGCCATCGATGTTTCGCGCTTACCTGCACGAAGAGGAACGTTATCGCAAGTGTTTTGCAGCGGGCTGGTATTTGACCGGCGATCTGGCGAGGCAAGATGAGGACGGTTATTACTGGTTCATCGGGCGCGCCGACGACGTGATCAAATCCGCCGGCCATCTGATCGGGCCATTCGAAGTCGAGAGCGCATTGATGGAACATCGTGCCGTAGCCGAGGCCGGCGTCATCGGTGTTCCCGATCCGATCATCGGCGAAGTGGTGAAAGCTTTCGTCTCGCTCAAGAAAGGCTACGAAGCGAGCGAGGCGCTGCGCAAAGAGCTGCTCGGCCATGCGCGCTCGCGGCTGGGACCCGCAGTGGCACCGAGAGCGATTGAATTTCGCGACAGCGTGCCGAAAACGCGCAGCGGCAAGATCATGCGCCGACTGCTGAAAGCGCGCGAACTGGGATTGCCCGAAGGCGACCTGTCGACATTGGAGAATGATTGATGGGACGGCGGAACGAAAGAAAATCCCCCTCTGCCAAAGGGGGATTGTGCGGGACCTGTGAAATTCTCTCTTTGAAAAAGAGGAGCATAGGGAGATTTTTGGAGTAAGCAACTGATGGCGAACAAACGAAAAAAATTTGCGATCGAGCGTGAGCATGCCCTTTTCTTGCTCAGGGAAATGCTGCGCATTCGTCGTTTGGAAGAGAAATGCGTCGAGCTCTACACGGCGAGCAAGATCCGCGGCTTCGTGCACCTGTATATCGGTGAGGAAGCGGTGGCGGTTGGTGCGATGCAGGCGCTTCAGCCTGAAGACAACATTGTCGCGACCTACCGCGAGCACGGCCATGCGTTGGCGCGGGGTGTTTCGGCCAACGCAATCATGGCGGAGATGTACGGTAAAGTGGAAGGTTGCAGCCGCGGGCGCGGCGGCTCTATGCACCTCTTCGATGCGGCGACGCGCTTTTATGGTGGCAATGCCATCGTCGGCGGTGGTCTTCCGCTCGCCGTTGGACTCGCGCTTGCGGACA
>DATIEH010000515.1:0-4851 GCA_035455905.1 Binatia bacterium
CCCATGACCCATTCCAGTTCCGAGGTCGAGAGAGATTTCATTTCTTCGGTAAACAGCGTCACCACCCGTTTATATGGGCACGGCAGATGCGATAGATCCGTGCCCCAGAAGCAGCGCTGCGGGCCAAAGGCATCGACCACCCGGCGCACGATCGGATGCAAGGTCGGAAACGGATAGGGCTCATCGACATAGCACGGCAACGCCGAAACCTTGACGGCGACATTGGGCAAGCGCGCGAACTTGAGCGTGTTGGCGACCGCTGGCTCCAATGATTTGCCGCGCAAGCCAGAGTTCAGTCCCATGTGGTCGATGATCATGCGCAGGCCGGGATGGCGCTCGGCGATTTCTTCGAGCTTGGGCACGGCATTCGGCGCGAAGGCCATCACTGGAATATCGTATCGCTCGGCAGCATCCCAAAACCAATCGGCGGTACCATCCTCGAGCCATTTTCGCGTGTTGCCCGCGTTTAACGCGACTCTGATTCCCAGCATGTGTGGTTGATTCTTCCAGGTCGGCATCAGCTCGCGGCTTTCCGGTTTTTGGAGCGCCAGCCGTCCCATCACCCGAAAGCGATCGGGGTGCAGGCGCGCCGCTTCAAGGGACGTATCGTTACGATCGGCTTCCCACGTGGGCGGCACGAGCACGCACCGCGCCACGCCGCTGCCGTCCATTTCGCGGAGTAGCTCTTCATGTCCGAGCGGTACCGGCCGATGGGGCGGTGAAGCATCTCCTCTTGCGTACGGTTTGTCCGGCGTTTCCGGCGCCCAAATGTGCACCTGCGAATCGATAATCACCATGAGCGATTCATAGTCCGGCTTTCATGCAGTCGTCAAGAAGAACGGTTTCCCTACGCGTTCGATTGTAAAAACGTGACAATTTTTTCCGCGGCTTCTTCACCGGTACGAACGCAATCGGCAATGCCGACTCCGTGATAAGCGCTGCCGGCCAGTTCGATCAAGGGGAATCGTCGGAGCGTAGTTTCAATGCGCTCGACTCGGGCTGTATGACCCAGATGATATTGCGGCATCGATTTCGGATGACGCCAAACTCGGATGAAAACCGGTTCGGCAACGACACCGAGCAAACTTCGCAGTTCGGCGCGAACATTTTCGACCATCGTGGGATCGTCCGCGGCGAACAGTTCTGGCTGCAAAGCGCCGCCGACAAACGCTCGTAGCAAAATGTGATCTTCAGGGGCGCGTCCCGGATATTTCAAACTGCTGAACGTGCAAGCCATGATCTTTCGCTGCTCAATTACCGGCACGACAAAGCCGAAGCTATCCGGCGCTCGCGGAAAATCTCGACGATGGTACGCAAGACTCACGGTTGCAGTCGAGGCGTAATTAATCTGTTTCAGCTCTACGGCGGCGCGATTCGCAACCGGTTCGAGAATTTCAGCCGCTCGAAAAGCTGGAACCGCAAGAATGACTGCGTCGGCAGTGATCGTTTCGTGATCGCCGATGGCGATGCGCCAGCTCTTTTTCTCTTCGTCACGGCTTAAGCCTGTCGCCGCTGCGTTAAGCCGAACGGCATTGTTTGGAATTCGTTGCGTAATCGCATAGACGAGATCCTGCATTCCACCAGCCAACGTGACGAACAGGCTCCAGCGCGCACCGCTGCCCGATTCGCCGCGCGAACGACGCCGCTGTTCGGACCACATCGCTCGAATAATGCTGCGTTTCGCTATCTCCATTTGTCTGAAGCGCGGCATCGTCGCCATGAGGCTCAGCCGATCGGGATCGGAGGCGTAAATGCCGCCGATCAAGGGTTGAGCGACGCGCTCGAGAGCTTCGACGCCGAAACGCCGGCGCACGAATGAACCGAGGCTTTCGTCTTGATGGTTGTCGGCGCGAGGTAAAAAAACTTCTGCCGCCATACGCAGCTTCCCGCGCCAGGAAAAAAGCGGAGAATAGAAAAAAGGCCAGAATCGAGTTGGCGCAAGGAGAAAGAAACCTTCAGGCAATGCCACAAGCTTCTCCCCCTGAACGACGTAGATTTTCTGATAATCAGCTTGCGTCGACACTAGTCGAGTGGTCAGACCGAGCCGTTCGCAAAGCCGCAGCGCCCACGGTTTTTCCGTAATGAAAGAATCGGGACCGGCTTCGACGATAAAATCACCGACCCTTTCGGTTGCGATCGACCCACCTAGACGCTGCGAGGCTTCGAGCAGGATAAGATCGATGGATAAACGTTTTTCTTTAGCAAGCTCGATGACCCGGTGTGCTGCAGCGAGACCGGCGATGCCCCCGCCGATGACAGCGATACGGCTCATGATCGTGCCAATCGAGGATGGATGATAGACGATTGAGGATCGCGATCCTCCACCCGCTATCCTTGATCCTCCGTATCTTTAAGCTTTTGCTCGATGACATCGACCATCATGCGGATAAAGGTGGGATGATCATTGGGACAGCTCACCCGGTAAAAAGTCATGCCGCGAGCCTGAGCGATGTTCTTCGCCTCGATATCGAGATCATACAAGACTTCCACATGATCGGAGACAAAGCCGATGGGCGCAACGACGATCGCGGGATGCCCTTCGTTAGCAAGTCTTTGGATCTCAGTCCCGATCTCGGGTTCAAGCCAAGGATCGCTGGGCCTGCCGCTCCGACTCTGGTATGCAAGCGAACACTTCGGCAGGCCGAGACGGTCCGCGATCAATCGTGCGGTTTCTTCAAGCTGTACCTCGTATGGCGATTGCGCAGCCATTGCGCTGGGCACGCTGTGCGCGCTGAAAACGATCGGCGTGGAATGTCTCGAGTCCGCTGGCAGCCGGGCCAAGACTGCCTCGATTCTCTCCACCCAGCTTTGGATGAACAGCGGATGGTCGTGCCAGCCAGGACAATAATCGAGTTGTGGCGCGTGGTCGCCAATTTCAGCACGGGCATCCGCGATGTTTTTCTGATAACGCTCCCAACTCGCCTCGGTTTGGTGCGACGACAGAATGAAACCCAGGGCTTGACGTATGCCGTCGCCGCTCATCTGTTTCAGCGTATCAATAAAAAAAGGCGCCGCATTGCGAAATGCGGCGTACACGGGAATCTGGATGTTCGCCGCTGCTAAAGCAGCTCGCACGGCGGCAGCCTGTCGCAAAGTGATTTCGTTCAGCGGCGATTTACCGCCTACAGCCTCGTAGTGATGGGCGACTTCCTCGAGCCGCTCCGACGGAATCCGGAGACCGTGTGTAACGCGCTGCAGGAATGGTCGGATTTCTTCAGGCGAACTCGGCCCGCCGAACGCGATGAGTAAAACCGCATCGTAAGGTGTAGACATTATGACCGAATCGTCCACGGTGACCGCAAATCAGACAAAAAGTCATTCTGAACCGAGAGCCGATGGATCTCGTCGAGACAAGCGAAAAATGCGAGGTGCTTCGCAGAGTTTATCCTGAGGTCTCTCGACGGACTCGGCATGACGATTACCCCAAGTCTGGCAGGCCGCGTGTCAACTTCGCACTTAGAAGATGTGCTTCAGCGCGAACTCAGTTCGTGAACCGCATCCACCAGCGCGATTACGTGATCCACCGGTGTTTCAGGAAGCACGCCGTGACCCAGATTAAAAATATGCCCGGCGCGACCCTCGGCGCGGCGAAGAATTTCACCGACGCGCGCTTTGATGTCCTTGGGCGATGCGAACAGCGCTACTGGATCGAGATTGCCTTGAATCGCGACATCATGACCAACCGTTTTCCAGGCGTCGTCCAGGTTCATCCGCCAATCGAGACCGACCACATCGCCGCCTGCAGCGCGAATGTGTTTCAGTAATCCGGCGGTGCCGGTGCTGAAATGAATGACCGAAATCCCGGGTGTGATCCCGTCGATGACCGCTTTGCTGTAGGGCAATACGAAGTGCTCGTAGTCCGGCGGCGTCAAACAACCTGCCCAGCTATCAAAGAGTTGTACCGCCTCGGCGCCGGCGGCAATTTGGCAGTTCAAATATTCGGTGACCACCTTCGCGAGCCGTTCCATCAATCTTTTCCATGCTTCCGGCGCGTTGTAGAAAAATTTTTTGGTGTGAACGTAGTTGCGCGAGCCGCCGCCCTCGATCAAATACGACGCGAGAGTGAACGGCGCGCCAGCAAAGCCGATGAGGGGCACTTTAGTTTTGAGCGCCTTGCAAGTCTTTTTGACCGCCTCGTAAACAAACGAAAGTTCCTCTTTGACGTTGAACTCCTTAAGCGCATCGACATCTTTACCGCTGCGCACCGGATGATGAATCACCGGCCCGCCGTTTTTCGCGTATTCCAATCCAATTCCCATTGGTTCGAGCACGAGAAGGATGTCCGCGAAAATAATCGCGGCATCGACCCCGAGACGTTCAACCGGCGTGATAGTGATGTTGGATGCAAGCTCGGAGTTTTTGCACAACTCGAGAAAATCGTGCTCGGCGCGAAGTTTGCGGTACTCTTCCATATACCGGCCCGCCTGGCGCATCAGCCAAACAGGGGTATAAGAAGATTCTTCGCGCCGGCAGGCAGCTAGAAACGGATGAGTCGTCTTGCCGATCATCGGTGAGAGGTTTCAACCCTATGGAGCTTTCGTAGTAAAATCAACCGGCGCGACGATGTGGCGATGCCACACCGATGGATCGCTCGCCATACTTGCGGCGTAGATCGTCGATCCCTTTGTAAAGCCGTTCCAACGATTTGCGCCGTTCAGAATCGAAAAGTGGCTCTTGCCATCCGCTCTTTTGCAGCGCGCTGGCGCTTACGCCGAGCAGGCGCACAGTGCGTCCGCGGGCGATGTTGTGCCGCAGCAGTGCGCTGACGGTTTCGAAGATCTCTTTATCGAAACACGTCGGCGATAATAGCGTGCGCGATCGAGTAAGGGTTTGAAAATTGCTGTAGCGGAT
>DATIEH010000516.1:0-2630 GCA_035455905.1 Binatia bacterium
TAAAACTCATCCGCTTCCGCGCGCCGCTGGGCGATCTGTTGATCGAACGTGCCGTTGAGAATCTGCGCGCCGGAGGGCGCCGCCGACGAAAGCCGCAGGCGAATCGTCATGCTCTCTCTTGGTTTTACCGTGGAGACATAATACGCCGCGGCTTTGGTGCCGTGCTCGGCAGGATTGACCACGGCTTGATTGCCAGTCACGAGCAAGTCGTTGAATGCATCTTTGACGTACGGCGAAGCATTTTCCGCATTGAACAAGCGACGATTGTTGGTTTCATTTTCGGTAAACACCAACCTTGGATTGTTTTCGCAGTAAAGCCAGCGTGAGCCATAGTAGTAGTGATCGAGTCGGATCGCGGCGACTTCCGCAGAAGGGTCGCGCCGTAATTTGGGTTTGCGCTCGTCGAGTCCCCAGGACCAGGTGTTACGAAACCAGACAGTCGGCAGGAGATGCAGTTCGGCAGCATCGGGACCACGATTGATCGCATCGATGCGGATCAGAATATCGTCGGGACCGGCTTTCGCGTATTCGATAAAAACATCGAAGTAACGGTTATCGTGAAAGATGCCGGTGTCGATCAACTCAAATTCCGGGTCATGCTTGTTGCGTCGGCGATTTTCCTCGAGCAGCTTTCCGTAAGGGAATTCCCGGTGTGGATATTTGTAAAGAAATTTCATGTACGAATGCGTCGGCGTGGAGTCGAGATAATAATAGTATTCTTTTACATCTTCGCCGTGATTGCCTTCGTTACCCGTAAGTCCGAACAGCCGTTCCTTCAAGATCGGATCGTTGCCGTTCCAAAGGGCGAGCGCAAAACAGATGTACTGATGGCGATCGGAAATTCCACCGATGCCATCCTCGCCCCAGCGATAAGCGCGGCTGCGGGCGTGATCGTGCGGGAAATAATCCCACGCGGTGCCGTTGGCGCTGTAGTCCTCTCGGACAGTGCCCCACTGGCGCTCCGACAAGTAGGGTCCCCAGCGCTTCCAGTTGGCTTTGCGGGCACGGTCTTCCTGAAGTCTCTTTTCTTCCGCTGTCATGGCTCTCTTTACCGGCTGTTTGCTTCTGCTGTTCATTATACCACGTCTTGATAATGTTCTTGCCGCTCGTCCAGGCGCGTGCGGAAGTAGTCAAGCCCGCTTCACGAGAGTGGATTGACGGAGAGGGTCTTCATGGCGTCTTTGCTTAGATGTTATTCGGCGCCACAAGGATGCGATTCTGACATGGTACGCAGCAATAAAATCACTTCTCGACGATTTGCAAACCGTGGCCGTCGGGATCGCGAGCAAGAAATCCTTTGGTGAAACCGAAATCAGCGTCGGCAATTCCGGCAACGCCGGGAGAAACGGCGCGTCCGCTGCCGCGATTGAATTTTCTGAATGTCTGTTCGGCATTGGCAGTTCTGACCGTCGTTTGCCAATGCCAAATATCATTGGCGCGCGTGTCTTTTGGCGCGGGGCGGCCATTTCGAGGTGAAAGATACTCGAGGAACTCGATTCCCGGACCACTCATTGCGCGCAAACCACTGATCCTTAAGCGAGCACCGGCGATATTATTGAGATGCTCCTGCTCGGTGCCGTAATTCATGCTTTCTCCCGCGAGCCGCATGCCGAGCAAGTCCCGGTAGAATTTCAGGCTGTTTTCCGTGCTCGACACGACAATCGCGGTGTGATCGATGCCGAGAAACAATCGATCGCTCTTTTGCTGCCAGCGGGGGTCGCCTTTGCCCTGGGGAAAATAGATCAGTTCTAAATAATGACCATCCGGATCTTTGAAGTAGAAGGCGCGAATGCCGGCAGCGGCCTTGTTGGTTGCCGGAATGGTTTGCGGAGCCGTAGAAGCGTGACGCACATCGTGCGCGCGCAAGCGCTGGTAAGCTTTATCCATATCACTGACAACAATCGCAATATGCTGAAAGGGCCGGTCGTTACTGCGCCAATCGGCCGGAATGGGTCTTCCCTCGGGCGCGAGATACTGTGTGAGCTCGACGGTTTCCTCGCCGAGTTTCATTCGCACGACGCGCATCCGAAGGCCAAAGAGGCCCTGAAGTTTTTCGTAGTCGGCGCCATACACCTCGAAATCGCTGATCTTCTCAAAACCCAGCACCTTGCTGAAGAATTCTGTTTCGCGGCTAACATTCGAAACCGTCATGCCGATGGTCTCGACGGAGTTGATGAGCTGGGAAAAAGCGGGACAACTAAAAAGTAAAACGGAAAAAACCACAACGAGAACGCGCCGAATTAAACTACTCTGGGCGCGCAGCCGAGTTTTCTTTTTCGTCATTCCGGCGAAAGCCGGAATCCAGGCCTTGCGTATTTCCAGCGAACACCACTCCTGTCTGCCGGCCTGCGTCGGCGTGCAGAAGCTTTGCTTCGCCTCAAGGGGAGCGATTTCGACCACTCGGGGCGAAATTGAGCTGCGGGGAGATTCAAGTACTTTTGCCGTTGGCATTTTCTTTGAGTTTATTTGAGTCGTTCGCTTAGGTGCGCGCCGACACGAAGCGCATTGGCCATAATGGTGAGTGCCGGGTTTACCGCGCCGCTGGATACGAAAAAGCTCCCGTCGACCACGTAGAGATTGTCTAAATCATGGGCTTTGCAGTTTGGATCGAGTACGCTGGTTCTCGGATC
>DATIEH010000517.1:0-4067 GCA_035455905.1 Binatia bacterium
AGATTCCGGCACTCCACGACTCCATCACTCCATTCCCAACCACCAGCCATGACTAGCTATCTGTTCCAGCGTCTCGCGGGCACTCTGCCGGTTCTGTTGCTGATTAGCTTCTTGGTTTTTTCCTTGATCCATGCCGCGCCGGGTGACCCGACCTTGCTTCTACTTGGCGAGGAAACCAACGCCGCGGAAATCGCCAGGGCAAAAGAGCGCTGGGGCTTGGACCAGCCGCTTTACGTCCAGTACCTGAAATTTCTCCGCGCCGCCGCGGCCGGGGATTTCGGCAAGTCGTTTAAGTACGCCGAGCCGGTCATCAATGTCATCAAGACACGCCTTCCGGCGACCATCGAGCTCGCTGTGTTCGCGATCATCATCGCCAGCCTGCTCGCAATCCCACTTGGCGTGTGGGCCGGCGCCAAGCCCAATTCATGGATCGATAATCTCGGCACCACTTTCGGTCTTTTTGGCATCAGCATGCCCAGTTTCTGGCTCGCGATCATGTTGATCCTTTTGCTGGCTGGCGTGCTTAATTTGCTACCGACATCCGGACGGAGCACCTATGGCATCGCCGGGCCGGAACAGACGGGCTTCTATCTTTTCGACAGCATCATGCAAAAAAATTGGCCGGCGGTCTGGGACGGACTGACGCATATTTTTCTGCCCGCATTAGCCCTCGGCATGAATATGCTGGGCATTCTGATGCGCGTCACCCGCTCGTCCATATTGGAGGTGATGAACGAAGATTATATTCAAACGGCGCGCGCTAAGGGCCTACGAGAAAAAAATGTCGTCTGGCGCCATGTCACCAGCAACGCCCTGATTCCGGTAATCACCGTGGTCGGACTCGAGTTGGGCACACTCCTCAGCGGCTCAATAATTGTCGAGACGGTGTTCGCGTGGCCCGGAAGCGGCAGTCTGCTGATCACCGCGCTGAATGCCCGCGATTACCCGCTGGTCACCGGGATCGTGATGACCTATACACTCGCCTTCGTCGCGATCAATCTGATCATCGATGGTCTTTATGCAGTCGTTGACCCTCGAATCCGCTACTGAAAAGAGCGTCGTCTGGCCGCGCCTCCTGCCGCGGCTCCACGTCAAAGCATTCACCGGCGGCGTGATTGTTTTAGTGTTTATCGTAATCGGCATCATCGGCCCGAGCATCGCGCCGTTTGACCCGAATAAACAGGAGCTGACCGCGATGATGAAAGCACCGGCGGGAATCGGCGCGCCACACTCACTCGGCACCGACAACTTGGGACGGGATATTTTGAGCCGGATCATTCACGGTTCGCGCGTGTCGCTCCTCGTCGCCTTCGCCGTAGTTTTTGTTTCGGGATTCGTCGGCATCGCACTGGGCGCGATTTCCGGTTATTTCGGCGGTAAAGTCGATTTTCTCATTCAAAAGCTGGTCGAGGTCGTCTGGGCTTTTCCACCGCTCTTGCTCGGCATCACGATCATGGCGTTCTTGGGACAGGGATTGTTCAACCTGATCTTGGCCCTTGTCGCCCAGCGCTGGATTCCCTATTGCCGCGTCGTCCGCGGTCAAACGCTTTCCTTGCGCAATCGCGACTTTGTCACTGCCGCGCAATGCTTAGGCGCGAGCAACCGGCAGATCATCACGCGCCACATCATTCCCAATTTGATTCAAACCTCGCTCGTCATCGGCACCTTTGCCATGGCGTCCTCGATCATTGCGGAAGCGAGCTTGAGCTTTCTCGGCGTCGGCGTACCGCCCGAGATTCCCACCTGGGGGACCATGCTCGCCGACGCGCGTATCTATATCAGCACCGCCTGGTGGCTGCCGCTTTTTCCCGGCTTGTGTATTTTCGTGACCGTGCTCGGCATCAACCTCCTCGGCGACGCGCTGCGCGATCTCCTCGACCCGCGGCTGAAACGAACGGGCGCGAAAATATAGATCAACTCGAGTGATGGAGATTGGAGCGTTGGTCTGAACGCATTACTCGAGCATTCCAGTACTCCATTCCACCGGTTTTCGTTGATTCTCCCACACTCTCGTGTACATTGGGTTGAAATGCGCCGCACAAAAATTGTTTGCACCATTGGACCGGCCAGTTCGAGCGACAAAGTTCTTGAGGGTTTGATTCGCGCGGGAATGAATGTCGCTCGGCTCAATTTCAGCCATGGCGATTACGCCTCGCACCGGCGCGTCATTCGAAAAATACGCCACTTCGAACGCAAGCTCGATCAGCCGGTGGCAGTCCTGCAAGATCTGCCGGGACCAAAAATCCGAATTGGCGCGGTGGCCGGCGACCGCGTCCGACTTCAAAACCGCCGGCCGTTCGTGCTGACCACGCAAAAAATCCTCGGCAGTGAACTCGCTGTGTCGGTGAATTTTAGCGGCTTGACCGAAGCAGTAAACAAAGGCGATCCGATCCTGCTTGGGGACGGCGAGATCGAGTTGGAAACCGTTGAAGTGGGTGACCGGGACGTCAAATGTCGCATCGTTGTCGGCGGCATTCTCGGCTCGCACAAAGGCATTCACTTTCCGAAGAGCAGCCTGAACATACGGGCGCTGACCCGCCATGATAAACAGGATATGGCCTTCGGCATCGCGCACAATGTGGACATGGTGGCGTTGTCATTCGTGCGCGATGCCGAGGATATTCTTTATGCGCGGCGCGATTTGAAAAAACGCGGTGCATCGATCCCTTTGATCGCCAAAATCGAGAAACACGAAGCGCTCGAGCACATCGATGGAATCCTGGAAAACGTCGATGGCATCATGGTCGCGCGCGGCGACCTAGGTCTGGAAATTGCCCAGGAACGGATTCCCGCGGTGCAGAAAATGATCATCGCCAAGGCGAATCGTCTGGGAAAGCCGGTCATCACTGCCACGCAGATGCTGCGTTCGATGGTCTGGAATCCGCGGCCGACGCGGGCCGAAGTGACCGACATCGCGAACGCGATTTTGGACGGCACCGACGCTCTGATGCTCTCGGAAGAAACCGCCGCAGGTGACTACCCGCTCGAAGCGGTCAAAACCATGGCGCAAGTTGCCGAGGAAACCGAAACCATTTTGGAGCCACGCCAACGTTTTCCCGACTTGAAAAAGAGCGTTCCGGAGGCGATTAGCCTCGGTGCGATCTCGCTAGCGCGTGACCTGCAGGTAAAAGCATTTTTGATTCCGACCACGTCGGGGAGCACGGCGCGGCTGATCGCCCGCTACCGCCCGCGGCAGCCGATTATCGCCGTAAGCCCTGAGCGCCAAACGGTAAAGACGCTTTGTCTGGTTTGGGGAGTGCATTCTGTGCCGATTCGTGGCTTCAAGAGCACGGATGAAATGGTGCGCATGCTCCAACAGAAAGCTATCCAATCGGGTTTGGTCAAGCGCGGTGATTTAGTCGCCATCACTGCCGGACTGCCCCTCCACCAAGCCGGCACCACTAATATGATTACGGTCAAAGTGATCGAATAATACAGGCCAATATTTTTACCACCAAGACACAAGCACACGAAGACACTTTTAGGCTGCGCGCTGCGCACCTTGGCAGCTAAGCCTTGGTGCTGTTCGCGAGTTTTAGGCTTGTGTCTCTGCTGCCCGGCCCAACGCACGCCTTTTCTCCGGCGCCTTGCATCCGTCGTCCGAAACGCGCTAGATAACACTCAACTAAGCTAGGGAGGTCGCTCATGTCCGAAGCACTCAAAGCCTTCGAGGAAGAGCTCCAGAGCAAAAACTTCAAAGGATACTGGCAAAACACCCAGGGCGATGTTTACCGCGAGCCGGTGCCCTCCTTCGCGCCTTGTTTTTGGAAAGGCGAGGATCTTTTTGCCGCCATGGAAAAGGCCGGCGAGGTGGTCGGGCTCGATGTCTCGTTCCGACGCGTGATTCAGATGTGGAATCCTTCCTTGAAAAACGGCACCTCACGCACGCTGGTGCTGAACCTGCAAATGCTCAAGCCAGGCGAGGACGCTCTCTCTCATCGCCATATGGCGGGCGCGATTCGCTTCATATTAAAGGGTCATGGCACTCGATTGATCGTCGAAGGCGAATCCTTCGAGATTGGCGAGGGCGACTTTGTCACGACGCCGAGCTGGACGTGGCATGATCA
>DATIEH010000518.1:0-2252 GCA_035455905.1 Binatia bacterium
GCTTCATCAAAATCGTGAGATGGGCGCCGCCGGCAAAAATCTTCGCTTCGTCGCCGTTCTGTTTCAGTAAGGCACACGCCTCAGCAATACTCGTCGGTTCCAGATACTCGAAATTTTTCATGGGCTAGCTTGAGTTGATTGGCTACATCACGGAATTCGTCATTCCGGCCGAGCTGGCGTTAGCTAATGCGAGCCGGAATCCAGGCTTCGGAGGACCACTGGATTGCCGCTTCCGCGGCGCTGACAAAGTATAGAACTGATCTTCCCCGTGATTTTCAGGCCTGAGCTCAAATATATTTCACCTTATCGACACCGGGAATCTCGACCTTTTCGAATCGCCAGCGGTCCTTCATCGGTGCCGTCGCATCGATACCCAATCCGGCGGTGACCCGGGCTTCGGAACAAGACGGATCCAAGGTCGAGCAGGCGATGCGCGGAATGATGATCGCATCCTTGTCCGCTTGAAAACGAGTCGCCATCGCCCAATCCACCTGCATGGGATCGAACGGATCGATATCGTCGTCAACCACGATCACTTGTTTAAGGCCGATGCCCATGGACAGCAGGGCCAGAATGACGTTTCGCCCTTCGTTCTCCGCTCGTTTTTTGATCGAAACCACCACGTGATGGCGAAAGGTGCCCCCCGGCGTCATATTCACGCCGCGCACTTCCGGCACGACTTTTTTCACCTCCCGGTAGACCACTGCAGCATTGCCATATTCGATCAGCGTATGATTTTCCGTCACCGGCATTCCGGTCAGCGCGGTTTGCCAGATGGGGTTCTGACGCATCGTGATCGCCGTGACTTTAAGCACCGGAGCCTGCTTGGCTTCGCTGTAGCATCCGGGATATTCGCCGTACGGACCATCGGCGACCCGCTCACCGGGGATGGTGATTCCCTCGATGACCACTTCGGAGAACGCGGGAACTTCGACGTCGATGGTTTCACACTTGGCGAGCTTCACGGCGGCGCCGCGCAAACCTCCGGCGACGTGAAATTCATCGATGCCGAACGGCACTCGCGCCTGAGAGCCGACGACGATTGCCGGCTCAACACCAACCGCCGTGGCGACTTCGAGGCCTTTTTTTCTTTCCTCGGCTTTTAAAATCATCCTGCCAAGGTGGTGATCCGCCGGCGCCCACAGAGACAAGCGATCCTTGCCGAGCACAAGCATCCGGTGGATCGAGAGGTTGCGGATGCGCGTGTCGGGATCCTTGCCGACCTGCACGCCAATAGTAACGTAGGGTCCGCAATCTTTACCCGCATGAGTGACAATCGGCAGCTTGGACAAATCGATTTGATCGCCGGTCCATCTGATTTCCTTGCAGGGTGCGCTTGAGACCATCTCCGGCGCAATGCGTTGATCCTCCAAGGTCAGGTAGCGCTCCAGCATCTGCTCTTGCGGCACGCCGAGTCCGAGTGCCACCAGTTTCCGCGTCGCAAACAATCCCCCGAGCACGCGCCAGCCGGGATACCCTTTGACATTCTCGAAAAGCAGCGCTGGTCCTTCGATATCGGAGGTCTTGCGCATCCCCGCAGCGATCTCGTACTTGACGTCCACCGCGTCGTTCACCCGTAGCAGCTGGCGTTGACTTTCCAGATGAGTCAAAAATCCTCTGAGATCTTCAAACATGATTGTTGTCCTGTACGAAACAGATCCTTTACTCGGTTCAGGATGACGACCGCTGCCATTCTGAGCGGAGCGAATCATCTCGCCGATTGTTCGGGTTCGGCAGGTGGTTCTGTTTTATCAGCCTCGCGGCCGTCACTTCAACCGCAATAGCGGTAGCACATCGTCGATAAATCGTCTCACCTGACGCAACTGGTCCTTCGAAGTAAAACGCAGCACCAGCGTGGTGATGCCCATATCGATCCAGTCCTGAATCAAGCAAGCGCAATCTTTGGGCGGCCCATGGGCGAGCCAAACCTTGATCAAACTCTCCGGCGGGTAGCTCGGTCCATAATAGTGGTTGAAGTAATCTTTCGCCTGAGCATACGCCGTCTGCTTATTGTCATGGATGTTCACCATGCCGTGGATGGCGCATTCGAAGTTGGATAAATCCCTGCCGGCTTGATCGGCGGCTTGCTCGATGACACACCAACGCTTGGCAAACTCAGCTGCAGTCACGCCCATCGTAATGTAACCATCGGCCAGCATTCCCACTCGGCGCATCGCCTGATCGACAACTTGATCGCCCACTTGTTCTCGTTCGGGGCTCACCGCGATCCAGATCGGCAGCGGCTTCTGCGC
>DATIEH010000519.1:0-2509 GCA_035455905.1 Binatia bacterium
CGTGAAATCTCTTTCCGACTGTCTGGCCGGAAGCGGTGTGCTTCGGGCGAAACTGACGAGCCGATTGAACCAGCGATGAAGATCTTCGGATTCAGCATTATCGCCTCCGGGCTCGATCCAGAGGAGGACGAAGTCCTCGACCGTTTCTACGAGGCGGGCTGCGACGACGCCACGATTGGGGTTCAAAACGGCCGTCTCGTCCTCGCCTTCGTGCGTGGGGCGGCGTGTCTCGACGATGCGGTCGCGAGTGCAACGGCGAACGTCAGAGCCGCCGGCGCGACCGTTCATTGCGTGGAGCCGTGCCTTTAGGCGGCCTGAATTTACCAGGGTAGGATCCGGGAGAGTCCCTATTCGGTAATGATTTGGTTCCAGTATCTTTCGGCCCGGTGTGGCGGAGCGAAATTATGGCCGATACCTCTATCGAATGGACTGATGCCACCTGGAACCCTGTTGCAGGCTGCGCCGTCATTTCTCCCGGTTGCACAAATTGTTACGCCATGAGAATGGCTGCTCGGCTCGCCACGATGCCTGTCGAAAAATATCGTGGGCTTACGAGAAAGAGCGGAAATCGGACAGTTTGGACTGGCAAAGTCCGGTTGGACGAAGGATCACTTGAGGCGCCACGGTCATGGAGAAAGCCGCGGCGGATATTTGTCAATTCAATGTCTGACCTCTTTCACGACGATGTCCCAGAAGACTTCGTTGCGCGGGTTTGGAAGATAATGGCCGACACCCCACGTCATACCTATCAAATTTTGACCAAGCGGCCGAAGAACATGGCCGATGCAGCAGCAAGGCTACCGCAGCTTCCTAACGTTTGGCTCGGAACAAGCGTAGAGAATTCGGATTATCTTGATCGTATTGACGACCTCCGTCGTGTACGCGCGGCAATTCGATTTGTATCGTTTGAGCCATTGCTCGGCTCTGTTGCTAAAGCTGATTTGAGAGGCATCCACTGGGCCATTGTCGGTGGCGAGAGCGGACCGAAAGCGCGACTCATGGAGGAGGCTTGGGTGGATGAAATCGAGGCTGCTTGCCGCCGCGATCGCGTCGCCTTTTTCTTCAAGCAGTGGGGCGGAAAGAACAAAAAGATGACCGGCCGAAACTTCCGAGGCGCAACTTATGACGAAATGCCGACTTTAAGTATATGATTCGCTATCTTTGTCGCGAGGCCTATGGCCTTCGGTTCAGTATTCGAAATTGCGCAAAATAGCGAATAGCGTTGCGGGCGCTTTTCAGTGGGTAGCGGAAGCGGTTCGAAAACCTTTGGAAAGATTGTTTCAAGGCGGCGCTTCACATAATTTTCTAGGCCTTTTACATCAGCGTTTCGTCGCACGGAGAGTTCATCTCCGAAAAGTCCAGGTCGAGTTTCTTCCGAATAAATTTCATCTTCCCAGGCATTGGTGCCCAAAATCCGGGTAATCGCCGTGCGCTTGTCTTCGTCCATCGACCGGATGTCGCGAGTCGCTTGACGGTATAGCCCGGATAGCGAAAACAGAAACCAAAGATCGATCGATTTTGTTGCAGCGATAGCTTCTAGTGTAGCCCACTCAACCTCCATCCCGTATGGATCAAGAAACAATACGGCTCTGGCTCCGTTCCAGTTCATCTGATGTAGAAGATTTTGTATTTTGACGTTTGCATCTCCCTCTATAATAACGATGTCGCGATCAGGATGAGCCGCGGCCATGTCTTCTAAGGCTCGACAGTGCCTCTTGTTCTGCTCTATGAAAATTAATTTCGTAAAATGCGGCACTACCTCAATTGCAATGCGCGCTGAGCCGCGCCGTTGCTCAACGCTCTCTTGGACCGGCGCCTCGAAAAGGTCGCCCGCCCGTGCATCTACCCGAACTGTGCGCGATCCGGTCCCCGCAAACGCATCGATATAGATTAAACGTGGGAAACGGCGGTTCAGCGCAGTCGTGAAGGCCTTCAAGTAGCTTTCGACTATCGACAGCTTAAGGTCGGTATGCTGGCCGCCGAATTCATGGTCCAAGTCTGCCATAAGTGGGGTCCGGACAATGACTTCGATAAACAGTTGTATTTTGTAATATACACAATCTGTCGATTTGTCGCAGAAAAGTGCCCCGGGCTCGTCGCCGGGGGGGTGTATTGCCTGTTGGATTGCCGGATCAAATCGGCGCGCATCGCGTCGCGCGTGCAGATGAGGCGCGGACGCTCCACGCTCTGCCGAAACACAGGTAAGTGGCAAGCCCCATCTGACGACGTTCGCCTCAAGACAAAATGCCCCGCTTTCGCGGGGCATTTGCATTTTGCCGGCGCTGGATCCCCGCTTTCGCGGGGACGACCCGCCTACGCGCAAGCGCGCTTCGGCGGGCGGGCCTCCAGCCTCATCCTTCGAGACGCCCGCCGCTTGACGCGGCGGGCTCCTCAGGATGAGGGCGCAACCTACTACTTCGCCGCCACGATCTTCTGCCTCTGCTCGCCCAGCCCCTCGATCCCGAGCGTCACCACATCACCCGGCTTCAGGAACTTCGGCTCGGGCTTC
>DATIEH010000520.1:0-14604 GCA_035455905.1 Binatia bacterium
CCCGTCGCAATGCGGATCCTTTCGGCGGCGATTCCGGATCGAATGCAGAAACACAATAGAAGCGTGACAATGGCACTTGATTCACAAACACCCGACAGAGTTTTATTCATCTGTTCCCGACGAGCTCATGTCTCTTAGTTCGGTCCTATCCGATACCGTAAAATCTTTGTGCGTTGCGTCCGAGAACGGCTTGCTTGTCATCGAACGTGAGATCTTCGCGATTCTGGATGTGCCGAAGCTCGATACGGCACGAGTGGGCATCGAAACTTTCATGAGGAAAATCGGTGGCGAAAACAAAAGGCTCATTGCCGGCTTCGCGAACGGCATAGCCGAGGCCGTGATCGTCGCCATCGAAGCCGACAAAAATTCTGCCGGCTTTGACGTGGCGGCGAAAGTATTCGCTCGCCAAGACATCGGGTTTGGAGCTCGGCAGAAATTCGCCGTTGATATCGACTTGCAAATGGTGCGGGTAAGAGCGGTCGAGCCGATCCATGAAAAACGGCACCCACGTGGCGCCGCCTTCGAGAAAGCCGACGCGCAGTTTTGGGAATCGGTCAAAAACTCCGTACGACAGCATAGCGGCCGCCTGCGCCATGATGCCGAAGGGATGGCCCAGCGCGTGCACCGGATAGTAAACGCCGATCGAGTCCATACCCAGATGGTGAAGCGCGCCGACATGAACCGCGAGCGGCGCATTCAGTTTTTCCGCTTCTTCGTAGATCGGCCAATAAATTTTTCCGCCGTAATGGCCTTTGATCCCTTCGCCATTGGACGGCAGCATGCCGCCGGCCATGCCCAATTCTTTTACGGCGCGCCCGAGCTCGGCGCACGCAGCTTCGGAGTCTTGGATGGGAATGAGCGCCATGCCCTTGATGCGCGGCGAGACTTTGGTGAATTTCTCGTGGAGCCAGTTGTTGTAGGCCCGGCAAGCGGCGATTGCCCAATCCTCGGCGACGATGCGGCCAACCGCCAACCCGGCAGTCGGATACACTACAGTCCAATCGATTTCGGTCTCGTCGAGAAAGTCGATCCATTCCTGCGGCCCGACATTCCCTGTACGGGAGCGCTTCTCGCCGCCTTCGAGAAAATGAAAATGAATGTGATCAAACGACGGAAAAACCTGCGTGCGATTACCGGGCGGCATGAACTTGGAGATCTCGTCCATACACGGCCGATCGTTGACATGGCCGTCAGCATCGATGATTTGCATGCAGGGTTCCTTTGCTGCGATCAGTTTGCCTATAACAACTTGGCTTCGTCGGTGTCAATGATTGTAGCAGCTTGGTAAAAATGGCTAACAATGCTTTTCCGGATGCACGTGCCGAATGGTCGCGGACCAGATGGTCGAGGAACGATGATCAATGCAATCCGAAAAAGGCCCGGCCGTATCTGGCCAGGACTTTATTTCTGAGTTCCGGACTCGTCTCGGCAACCTCTGGAAATTTGTCGCGCCATTCGTACGGGCGGCACGCTTCTATGACCGCGCGCGAGTTCAGCCACACCTTGGAATCGGGATGAATCATGGGATCGAGGGAGCTAGACCAGCAGCGGCGCTGGATGTCGATGCCGCTTTCAGGATCGCAGCGAGTCGAAAGCGCCCAGACGACATCATCGATGCGGGTCGGATCGATATCGTCGTCCACCACGATGGTAAAGCGATTCTGATAGCCGCCGGAAAAACATTGTGACGCGATCAGGCCGGTTTGCTTGGCGTGACCAGGATAGCGCTGTTTGATCGAGACGACGGTAAATTGTCGCGGACCAGGCTCGTGAGACCAGACGCCGTGAATCTCGGGCACGCCGGCTCGCTCCAATTCTTCCCAGACATGCGCGGAGCGCGTAATGGCGCGTAACAACGTGAGGGTGTGCGGTGGGCGCGCTGGATTCGCGCAGGAGAGTATCGGGTTGTGGCGATGAAGAACACGTTGTACCCGAATGAAAGGCTCCAGAGAGCGCGGACTGGCATAGTAGCCGGGCCATTCGCCAAAGGGACCTTCTTCTCTTAGCTCGCCCGGTCGAATTTCACCTTCCAGAACGATCTCCGCATCGGCGGGATAAGGCAACCCGGTGATGTCACTGCGGATCACTTTGGTGGGTGCTCCTCGCAAACCGCCGGCGAAGTCGAACTCGCACACTCCCGCGGGTACCGGGCACGAGGCGGCGAACCAATCGAGGGGATCGCCGCCGAGAACCACGTTGACGGGCATCGCCTGATGCTTTTCAAAATATTTTTGTTTATGGATAGAGCCGTGCTTGCCGGGTCCGATGTAAATAGCCGCCGTATCTCTCTCCTGAGCCATAATCCGATAGGTGCCCACGTTGACCCATTGGGAGTCAGGATCTTTGGTTATGACGAGGTGTCCGGTGCCCAAATAACGGCCGCCATCTTTTTCGTGCAGCAACGGCGCGGGAAAATCGAGCAGATTGACTCGATCGCCCTGCTGAACGTTCTGCTGCACCGGGCCGCTCTTCACTTCGATTCTCGGCAGAGGGACGCAAGCCTTTATTTTCTCGTGATACATGCGCGTGAATTGGAGCACATGATCGAATTTGCCTTCGACACCGATGGTGAGGCCGATTCGCTGCGGCGAGGCGAAGTGGCCGAAGAGGGCGCGATATCCTGGCTTGTGATCTTTGATTCGATCAAAGATCAACGCCGGCGGATACGGCGGATGCTCGCGATAAAGAACGTCAACAACGGCGCCCATCTCGAGATTCCAGTCGACGTTTTCAAGCGTGGTAAGCTCGCCGCGCTGTTCGATGATCGACAGCCAGTCGCGCAGACCGTCATATTCCATGATAGCTCCTAGATGGCATCAGCCGCAGCTGTGTCAACGCGTGAAAAGTAGCCGTAGACAATTGAAGCGGAGATCGTAACAGGAAGGACGCGCCAGCTAGAATCTCGAGCAGCTCGTCTCGACTCATGGGCTAACGGCAGCTTCATGGTTTGGCGCACTTAGCAAATTCGCCCAAAACACGATGGTAACAGTCCAGCGCTAGTTGCTTCCGGCCCGCAGAGGTATCTTCGTAGCGCGCACAATCGATCTTGCGCCGAATAGTGACCAACACTTCAATCCGACGAAGCGATAATAATTTCCAAAAATGAGGTACAAAATCCATTTCGTTGTAGCAGCAGATCAAGTCCCGGTTTTCCTTCGAGACGGGACTATCGTCTAGACGCATATATCGGACAGTTACCGGTAGGATGATCGAGTGATTGCGCAACGGGGCAGCGAGTGGGGCGGTTTGAAACGGCAACATTCGGTCGCCGTTGGTTGCGCGTCCTTCCGGAAACAAGATAATACTCACGCCTTGATTCAGTGTTTTGCTCATTTCGACAACCAGCGACTGTACCTGGTTTTTTCTCTGGCGATCGATAAAAATCGTACCGCATAAGGCCACCCAGAGACCGATTAGCGGCCATTTTTTGACTTCCCTTTTGGAGACGAACACGGCCGGGAAGATGCTGCCCAACACAAGGCCATCCACATAGCTCAAATGATTGCTGATGATCACCGTCCCGGGAGCCGCGATGGGTTCTCCATCGCCGTCGATTTTGACATCGATATTGAGAATTGTTCTCAAGAGAAACGTGAAGGTATACGTCAGTCGACTGATAATGGCCCAGCGGTTAGGCAGTTTGAGCAAACTAATCCATAAATGCACGAAGACAACGAAGGGAAAGAAGAATGCCCAGAGAGAAACAACGGCAGCAAACTTAGCCCATCGCATGATTGATTATGGGTGGCGTATCAACGATACGCCCGATCGGAAGCCCGTCATCATCTATCTTCCTTTGCGCGGGTGACGCAACAAATACAGCCTAAGTTAGCGGTTACCCTGGCACAATACCGTGAAAGGTTCTTGAACGATCCGATGGTTGGCGGTTATTCTTCTTTATTGACAAGCATGCCAAATTTCCGCCAAATATCGGAATCCATCGGTCGCCCATCACCCAAGGTTGTGCCGGCGAGAATTCCAGCGATCGGTCCAAGTTGCAGTCGCTACACTTCTGCCGCACAGCAGGCCCGTTGGTTCGAAACGTAATCATGCGTCTCTTTTTACTACCCTGTTCGTTCATGATTCTGCTAGTATCGACCGCGTGCAGCGTCGGTTTCGCGGCCGAAATCCAAGACGGCAAGCTTCTATACATGCAATATTGTAGCGCTTGCCACGGGGAACAAGGACATGGCAATGGTCCGGTCAGCCGCTACATTGCGGTCAAAATCCCGGATCTGACGCTTCTCAAAAAGACCAACCGCGGCGTTTACCCCTCGGACCAAGTCCTGTCGGCAATCGACGGCCGTCGCGATGTCCGAGCTCATGGCGATCGTCAAATGCCAGTTTGGGGCGAAGTTTTCACCATCGAAGAGCGAAAGTATCCCGAACGAAGCGGTGGTTTAAAAGCGAAGCTGATCGCGGATTATGTTGCCACACTTCAACAATGATTGTTTTGCACATTTGAAAATTTTCCGACGAAATCTCCCATTCTTGCAATGGAGTGAGCTAATCAGTCTGCAAAGCTCAGTAGATATCGAGAAAAATCAGCCCCCCATGCCTTGGCACAACCTTGGCTCAACAGAAAACGACACGCGGAGCGGAGGATAAATCGGCAGCTAGTAAGCTAGGTTTTTCGGTCTTATACTTCGCCCGCGCAAAAAGGAGGATCAATGAAGAACCTCGCTTTAGCATGTGCAGCGATGATGGCGCTTTTGGCGTCACGAGTTTCGGCGGCGCCTATCGAGCTCGGCGCTTCGGTCCAATTGACTGGGCAGTTTGCGAATACCGGGCGCTATTACGGTGATGCCTATCAATTTGCGGTGGAGAAAATTAATGCTGCCGGTGGCGTGAAGGTAGGCAATACACGGGAGAAGTTGAACCTTAAGATTCTCGACAACCAGTCCGATGTCAATTTGAGCGTGCGTCAGTACGTGCAGCTGGTCACCCAGGATAAAGTAAATTTTCTGCTCGGCCCTTTCGCCAGCGATTTCGTTCTCGCCGACTCGGCCATTGCAGAGAAGTATAATGTTCCGATGATTCAGGGAGGCGGCGCGTCTGACCAGATCTTCAGCCGCGGTTACAAGTACATATTCGGCACCTTGCCGCCGGCGAGCGATTATTTCGACAGCACTCTAGACCTGATGGGGCAACTAAAACCGCCGCCGGCAACATTGGCGCTCCTTTATGCCGATGATGCTTTCGATGTTTCAGTCGCCGATGGCACGCGCAAGGACGCCAGTAAAACCAAACTCAAGATTGTCGTCGATCAGCGGTACAGTTCAAAGGCCTCCGACTTCAACTCAATTCTGTCTTTAATCAAAAGCCAAAATGTGGATGCGATTCTGGTCGCCGGACATGAAACCGAAGTCTTGAATTTTATTCGCCAAGCCAAGACTCTTAACGTCAACCCGAAGCTCTATTCGTTCACCGTCGGTGTGCCCAGCGCCGACTTTCGCGCTGCTCTGGGCCAGGACGCGAACTATGCGTTCGGGATGACTTCGTGGGTGCCATCTGCGGCTTTGAAGGACGATTACTTCGGCAATGCCGAACAGTTCGCCAATGAGTACAAAAAACGTTTCGGTTACGAGCCCGATTATCACGCCGCTTCGGCCGTAGCCGATGTCCAAGCATTCGTAAAAGCGATCGAGTCCGCCAACAGTATTGACCCCGTCAAGGTTCGCGACGCCATTGCCAAAGTCGATTTTGATAGTTTGTACGGCCGCATTCGCTTCAATTCGACGGGACAGATCAACTTGCCCCAAACCGTAGTGCAGGTTCAAAAAAGCAAATTGGTACCGATTTACGGACCCAAAGGAATGCTTGAGCAACCGCTCTACCCGATGCCCGAGTGGAGCAAGCGCTAAGTGCAACTCCTTTGGCAGATTCTCGTCAACGGCGTCTTGCTGGGCGGGCTATATGCCCTGATGGCCTTGGGTCTGGTGCTCGTTTGGGGCGTGCTCAATATCGTCAATCTCGCCCACGGCGCCCTCATCATGTTGGGCGCGTACGCCTGTTATTATCTGTTCACGGGTTTGGGCTTGGATCCCTTTGCGGCGCTACCGGTGGCCATGGCGCTGTTGTTTTGTCTCGGTTATCTGATCCAGCGCTACGTGCTCAACCTGGTCATTCGCGGTCCGATGTTCAACACGTTGCTGATCACCTTCGGACTCGAAGTCGTGATTACCTACGTCGCGCAAATCGCGTTCAGCGCGGATTTCCGGACGGTGAATCCTAGCTATGCGGGCGCCAACTTCAATTTCTTCGGCGCCACCGTGCCCTTGGCGCGCCTGCTCGCGTTCGGCGTCGCGCTCGGGTTGACCTTCGGTCTGTGGCTGTTTCTTGAGCACACCCGTATCGGCAGAGCGATTCGCGCCACCGCACAGAATCTGATCGGCGCCCGCCTCTACGGCGTTAATCCACGACATCTGTACGCGCTCACGTTTGGGATCGGGGCGGCTCTCGCCGGCGCCGCCGGCACACTTTATGGCGTCGTATCGCAGATCAATCCTTACATCGGCTCCGGTTTAACCGGGAAGTCCTTCGCCATCGCCATCATCGGCGGGTTGGATAAATCCATTTACGTGCTGGCCGGAGGACTGTTTCTCGGTATTGTTGAGGCTATGACCGCTCTCTACATCGGTCCAACCTATACCGACGTTGTCAGTTTTGGAATTTTAGTGTTGGTGCTCATTGTCCGTCCCACTGGCCTACTCGGGCGAACGGCGTGAAGTTTTCTACCAAACTGGCCTTGGCCGGCGTTGGCATCGCGCTCCTCGCTACTGTGCCCTGGTGGGGTTCCGCGGTTCTGGTGCAATTCGGGATCAACGCTCTAATTCTCGCAACGCTGGCGCAGAGCTGGAATATTATCGGTGGTTACACCGGCTACCCTTCGTTTGGCAATTCCGTTTTTTATGGTTTGGGCGGTTATGGCGTGGCGATCGCAATGGTGCAATACGGACTGCCGTTCCCAGTCGGCCTAGCCATAGGAATCAGCCTCGCCGTGGGCTTTGCGATTCTTTTGGGCTTGCCGGTTTTGCGTTTGCGCGGCCACTACTTCGCTATCGCGACGCTGGGGTTGGCAGAGGTGATGACGGCGATTGTTTCCAATCTCGAAATCGCCGGTCGCAATGTCGGGCTCATCCTGCCGTTGGTGAAGGGAGATGTGTTGTTTTTCGAACTCTCCCTGATCCTGTTGGTTGTGACCACTCTTGCGGTCATGTGGATCTCGCGCAGCCGTTTCGGGTTTGGACTGATCGCGATCAGAGAAAACGAGCAGGCGGCAGCGGTGATGGGCGTGAATACGACGTTGTATAAAATTGTCGCGTTTGCCCTCTGTAGCGTTTTCGCCGCGGTTGCAGGCGGAATCCATGCCTACTGGATCACCTATCTCGACCCAGGAAGCGCGTTCGATGTCGCGCTTAACGTGAAGATGATTATTATGGCGGTGTTTGGCGGTCCAGGAACCATTTTCGGGCCGGTGTTGGGCGCGTTCGTATTGTCGGCAATTTCAGAAATTCTCGCTGCCAAGGTAACTAGCCTAGCAAGCATCTTCTTCGGCATCGTCATTGTTGCCGCGATCGTTTTTATGCCGCGTGGCTTCGCAGACCTGGTTCGACGTTTTCGCCAATCGGGCTGGCGCTATTTTCAAGAAAATATTCGGACCTACCGAGTTTAGCATGGACGACATTCTGGAGGTACGCAGTCTTACAAAACGCTTTCAAGGGCTTTTAGCGATTGATCACGTCAGTTTCGCGCTTCAACGAAATGAGATCCTCGGTCTGATCGGTCCCAACGGGGCCGGTAAAACGACGATGATCAGCCTGATCAGCGGAACCCTCGAACCGAGCGAAGGTGAAGTGATCTTCGAGGGAGTATCGATTCGTCGACTTCCTGCGTATCGACGCGGCCGGCTTGGCATTGCCCGGACTTTCCAAGTTATGCGGCCCTTTCCGGACTTGACGGTGCTCGACAATGTCGCAGTCGGCGCGCTTTTCGGGGCAACGGGTCATTCCCAAGTGCTTCAAGATGCCCGGGAACGAGCCCAACGCTGGCTAGAGTTTGTGGGCCTTGATCGCCGGGCGCAACAGCGAGCCGAATCGCTCGGCGGACCGGACCGTAAGCGGCTCGAGCTTGCCAAGGCGCTGGCGATGAGACCCAAGGTGCTCCTGCTCGACGAAGTCATGGCGGGGCTCAATCATGTCGAGATCGAGGAAGTTATCACAGTGATCAAAAAGGTTCGCGACCAAGGAATTAGCATTCTCGTCATCGAGCACGTGATGAAAGCGATTCAGAGCTTATCGGATCGGCTGCTGGTTTTGCGCAATGGTGAGAAAATTGCTGAAGGCCGACCTCAGGAAGTGCTCAGCAACGAGCAGGTCATTGCCGCTTATCTCGGCACAAAGCGCCATGAGTGAGTCGTTATTACGAGTCGAAAAATTGAGCGCAGGATACGGCGCAATGACCGTGCTGAGCGAGATCACGTTCGAAATCACGAGCGGCGAAATCGTTGCGCTGGTGGGGAGCAACGGTGCAGGAAAAACAACGACTTTGCGCGCCCTATCACGCGTGATCTCGAGCCAAGGCAGAATCTTTTTTAATGGCCGTGACCTCGCTCGGTTGAGATCGGACCAAGTATTTAGTCTTGGCTTGGTCCAGGTCCCCGAAGGGCGGCAACTCTTTGATCAGATGACGGTGGAAGACAATCTTCTGATGGGCGCCTATTGCCGCAAGCAGCGCGAAGAAATCGCCGTTGACCTACAGCAAGTCTATCAATTTTTTCCCATCCTGAAGGAGCGACGCCTTCAAATCGCCGGCAGCCTCTCTGGAGGTGAGCAACAAATGTGCGCGATTGCACGGGGACTGATGGCGCGGCCGCAGCTTTTGATGATCGATGAAATGAGCTTGGGACTTGCGCCAATCGTCGTCGATCTGCTCATCGACAAGTTGGCGGAGGTGCGCAAAAACGGAGTGACGGTTCTCTTGGTCGAACAAGACATTTTCTCAGCATTTCATGTTGCTGACCGAGGCTACGTCTTGGAAACGGGTAGAATCGTCCGAACCGGCAGCGCGTCCGAGCTTGCTCAAGATCCCGAAGTGCGCCGCGCTTATCTTGGGATTTAACCCATGCGGCTTAGCGCGGCTTCTGTATTTACGTTCCATTGCCCGAGCTAAGCGCCGGCATCGTGTGCTCTCATCGTAATCCACTGCTGTCCGCCGTCGTGCGCGTAATCTCAGATTTGACTTGTACGCATTGGCCGATTAGCCTCGCTGAGACATGCAAATTCGAATGTGGCAGCAAGCGCGGGTTGGTGTCCAGTCGGCAAATCGCTGTTTGTCCGTACCAAATCTGGTCGTAGGGTGAACACATGAGAAAAAGGCTTTGGGAGCGCTGGAAGCGCATCGCAAAGGCAATTGGCGATTTCCAGGCGCGGCTTATTTTGAGTGTGTTTTACTTCATCATCGTTGGGCCATTCGCTCTGATTCTTCGTTGGGCAGCCGATCCACTCTCGTTGAAAAAGGGCGCGCCACAGGCATGGCGGGTAAAAACCGAGTCTAAAGATCCACCACTGAAAAGGGCAATGAATCAGTTTTGAACACATGAATATTCTGGGAATCTCTTGTTATTTTCATGATGCATCGGCCGCTCTCCTAAGCGACGGGAAACTCATTGCGGCCGCTGAGGAAGAGCGTTTCACGCGAAAAAAACACGACTACGATTTTCCGCAGAACGCGATCGATTTTTGTCTCAAAGCCAGCGGGATCAGTGCCGCTGATCTCGATTATGTCGCTTTTTTTGAAAAGCCATTCATCAAATTTGAGCGATTGTTGCTCTCGAGCATGCAAACCTTTCCCCGCTCGCACCGGGTTTTCCGCGAAGCAATGATTACCTGGCTTGGCGATAAGCTCTGGATCAAGACGCTGATTCAGAAACGGCTTGGCGTGCCTGCAGCGAAGATTTTATTCAGTGAACATCACCTTTCCCACGCGGCGAGCGCGTTTTTATGCTCGCCTTTCGAAGAAGCGGGAATCCTTACGGTCGACGGTGTCGGAGAGTGGACCACCGCGAGTATGGGCATCGGCAAGGGCACCGACATCAAGCTCATCAAAGAGATCCGCTTCCCTCATTCGTTAGGGCTTCTCTATAGTGCTTTCACCGCGTTTCTCGGATTCGAGGTGAACGAAGGAGAATATAAGGTCATGGGAATGGCGCCTTTTGGCAAGTCCAAGTATGCCGACAAGGTGCATAAGCTGATCCGAGTGTCCGAAGACAGCAGCTTTGAACTGGATATGGATTATTTCTCGTTTCATCACTCGCCTGACCAAACCTTTAATGGGAAATTCGTCGATCTCTTTGGTCCCCCCCGTGACCCCAAAGCGCTGTTTTTCACGCCGGACACCGGTTATCCGTCGTACTTTGGGGACAAACCGACGAACTATCAGCAACTCGGAAAGGAAAACCAACACTACGCAGACATCGCAGCCAGCATTCAAACGGTCACCGAAGAGATTCTCCTCAAGATGGCTCGACAAGTTCATAAAGAGTTCGGTGTAAAACGGCTCTGCATGGCGGGAGGCGTCGCTCTCAATAGCGTTGCGAATGGAAGGATCGTACGTGAAACGCCAATCGAGGAATTATATATTCAGCCATCCGCGGGCGATGGAGGCGGCGCAGTTGGAGCCGCGCTCTATGCTTACCACACTGTTTTGGGCAAGCCGCGGCAATTCGTCATGGAACACGCGTACTGGGGACAGGAGCATAACGCTGACGACATTCAAGCTTTTCTAAAAGCAACCGCGATACCTTACGAGCGATTTGATCAAGAGGAAAAGCTCCTCGAGCGCGTCGTCGATCATCTTCAAGACGGCAAGGTCGTGGGATGGTTGCAAGGGAAATTTGAATGGGGTCCGAGAGCATTGGGGAATCGGAGCATTCTAGCGGATCCACGCCGAGCGGACATGAAAGACATCGTGAACGTCAAAATCAAATTTCGCGAGCCGTTTCGTCCTTTCGCACCCTCCGTCCTATCCGAGCGAGCTCGGGACTATTTCGAGTTGGACAACGCGGCGACGCACTATCCGGCTCGTTTCATGCTCTATGTCGTGAGCGTAAAGGAAAACAAGCGAGACGCAATTCCAGCGATTACGCACGTAGACGGTACGGGCCGACTGCAAACCGTCCGTGAAGAACTCAATTCGCGTTATTACCGGCTGATCGAGACTTTTGGCCAGGCCACCGGCGTGCCGCTCGTATTGAATACGTCTTTCAATTTGAAGGGAGAGCCGATCGTCAATACTCCCGAAGAAGCTTTTCAAACTTTTACTCGAAGTGGAATGGATACTCTTGTTTTGGGGAATTACTTGGTAGATAAGTCAGCGTTGACGAATTAACAATTCAGGGGGGGACGACCCTATGCGGTTTTTTGACGAGTTAGTGAATCGTACCGGTATCTTAGGTGAACTCTTTGGATTCTTTTGGAGCAACAAATGGTGGTGGTTAACGCCAATGCTACTGGTTCTATTTGTATTTGGCGGTTTAATCGTTTTCGCGCAAAGCTCTGCTATCGCGCCTTTTATCTATACGCTGTTTTAGGGCGAAACATTCGCTTGCCGGATGACCGCCACGAATCTTGCTGCCAATCAAGAGCTCTGTATCGCGAGCGCGAAATAACGGGCCCGCGCGGCCGAAGAGTCAGAGTCAAATTCCAATCCGCCAAGGTGGGGCTTTTGCCTTCGCTCATGTTCGGTGCGGTTGGATCGTTCGAAACCTCATTGTCCCGCCATACTTCAGGGCGCTTATCGAAAATCCATAAGGCGGCCCGATCCTCGACCGCTCGATCCGGCATCTCCGGCGTGACGCTTGCACGCGGCCGTAAAACGTCGGCTAAACAGCGCCGCAAATCGAACTTTTTCGATGGAAAATCTAACGGGGCTGTTGCTTACCTAAATTAAGCGAAAAGCCTTTTTTACTGATATAAACCTGATGGCAATCCTTCTTTTTACTGAGCTGTTCGACTAGCTCGAGCAGCGTTCGCGTGCCGTTCACTTGCGATTTTGGCGCGCTGGCGCTCTTGAGCGCATCGACCGCTTGTGGACCGGCATAGACGCGCAAGAGCAGTTCTTCGTCCGAAACCGTAGCGCCGAGTTTCTGCCGCACTTGATCGAGACTCAGATCCGGCGGCGTCCAGCCGTGCCAATCCTTAGCGCGGCGGCGGTTCAATATTTTGTCTTTGACGTCAGGGTTCATAATTGCAGGGGCTTCGCGGCCCCAGATCCCGAGCGCATATTGAATCACTTGGTCGGTGACTTCTTTGTAGCGTTCACCCACAATGACATTGATCGCCGCCTGACTGACGACGAATTGAGATAAAGGCGTTACCATGATCGGGTAACCGAAGTCGGCGCGCACCCGAGCTGCTTCTTCCAGCGTTTCTGGCAGCTTATCTTCCTTTCCGATCACGCGCAGCTGATGGCGCAGGTTTGAGATGACGCCGCCAGGGACTTGATGTGAGTATTGCGAGACGTCATAGGCAAAAGGCTTCCCAATGGCCAAGCCGTCGCGCTTGGCGATCGCGGTGAAATGTTCTTCTACAGGTTTGACTTCGTCTTCATTGACGAGCGCTGTGTAGCCGAGAGCACGAAGATTTCGCGCCACGTTTATAATTGACGGTTGCGATGAGGCGTTGGCGAGAGGCGGCACGGCAGTGTGCAGGGAAGTGATGCCGTGCTTCACTGCCTCAAGATAGCAGAGGCTCGCCAGGCCGTTGTTGCAGTGCGCGTGATATTCGACCGGCGTAGCACCGGCGTTTTGCAAAATCGCGGGAATCAGCGTGCGCGCACGCTCCGGCATCAGAAGGCCGCCGACATCTTTGAAGCAGATGCGATATGGGTTGATGCCAGCGGCATCACGGGTTTTCTGCACGTAGTAGGCATCGGTGTGACGCGGTGAAACCGTGTAGATTAGATTGACGATCGTTTCCATGCCGATGCTGCGCAGATCCCGCACTTCGTCACGAAGCTCGTCGAAATCATTCCAACAGTTTGAAGTACGGGTGAGCGTGACGCCATAGGATACGAGCCGTTCGGCAAGAAGTTTCATCGCGGCATGTGGCAATTTTTCCATCGCGCCCGATCCGTGCAGGCCGCCGTGATTACGCAGGCGAGTGTGGCGAAAACGTTGCACACCTTCACGCACCCAAATCCAAGGATTTTCCTTGAGCTCCCGGACATATTTCTTGATCATGATGGAAACAAAAAATTCCATCGATTCGAAACCGATGCGATCCATCTGCGCCGCGGCGCCAAGCATGGCATCGGTTTTCATTCCCAAGGCCCAGAGACTTTGCTGCCCGTCGCGCAACGTCGTATCGATAAAAGAAATTTCGCTCATGGTGAAAAAAACGGAGTGACGGAGTCACTCCAGTACTCCGATTCATCTTTTCGTTCTGCTTTGCAGCAACTCTTTCAAAATCGAATAGTCGGCGAGTTTACTCCGGTCCAATGTCGCTGCTCGTTTGTCCACATAGGTCATCATTTTCACCAAATTCTCGACTGCAGCGTCGGGCGGAAGCAAATCGACCGTCGCTCGCGCCCGCATTTCCTCGTAGGCGTGGTCGAGAGTTTCCCTGTCATCCGGCGGGATAATACGTTTGAGTACATCTATGGATCCCTCTTTGTTGGTGGTCATGTAGTGGGTTGCTTCCAGATAGGCTTTTACAAAACGGATCCATTTGTTGCGGTTGGCTTTGAGCGAAGCAACCGTGACCGTGATGGGACCATTCATGAAAGGAGTTTTTCTGCCCGGCACAAGGTGAAAGCCCATCTGCTTCATCTTTGGTTCGAATGCAAAGTCTACCGGTGCCGCGTCGATGCCGCCGCGAATCAGCGCGGCCAATCTTTCCTGAGAACCACCGAGTTGCAGCAAGGTCACGTCCTTTGTCGTGTTGAGGCCAGCATCTTCGAGCATCACGCGCAGCACGAGAGATGACTTGCCACCGAGCCGGTTGATGCCGATTTTCTTACCCTTCAACTGTGAAAGATCGTCGATTTTTTCGCGAGCGATCATCGTATAGGAGACGAAATTGTCCCAACTGCCCAGGGACACAACCGGAACGCCCTGAATATTCGATTGCACCAACCCCGTCGGTGCGCCCGAAGTTGCATCGATATCTCCTGAGATGAGCGCCTGATAGGTCGTCGGTTCGCTATTGATTCGAATGATTTCTCCTTTGAGACCGTTCTTTTCGAAAAAGCCGCGCTCCTGCGCAATGAAAACGGGGTATGAGACCGTCGGGAAAAGCGGAACGCCGATGCGGACGCGATCCTGGGCATAAGCCTGGAAATTCGGCCCAAGTTGCCAGAGAAGCGCGAGTAACAAGAGTAAACGGCTAACGCTGCGCATGAGGCCTCCTAAATCGGCAATCTAGGGATGAGCACAGGTGTCGGACATGAATAGAGCCCCTCAACCGTATTCTTGTCGATCTGTCGAAGCAAGAGATTACTGATCTGATGCGCAGCAGCTAGAGCTGGTTGACATTGACAACATGGATGTTAAGATAAAGCATCTTCTTCAGTATACGGCCTTCTGATAGAGGACAGAAAAAATTT
>DATIEH010000521.1:0-9378 GCA_035455905.1 Binatia bacterium
AGAACACGGTTCGGTTTGCCGAGCGGGTTCTCCTCCATAGTTTTGATAACAAACTGAATGCACCGAAAAAAGATGGCGAGCTTTGCCCGGGAATTTGCGCCACAGGGACGCGCGGCACAGGGCAGCGTTGAAGGACGCGAACGCACAAGTCGGAACCAAGAACCGGTATTTGCGGATTATCGGCTTTGTTCCGAGGGCTCGTTTTTACAATCGGAATCCTTGCAACTCGTATGAGAGCGATCAATGGCGGGTGGAGTTTGTGTGGCTGGATTGCATTCGTAGCTTATGATAGAGACGGCGTTGTCCCCCAGGTACACGAGCAACTTTTGCGGTTGCTGTTTGGGTGAAACGAGCGTGCTTCCTTCGATCGTGCGCGGGGTGGAAGCATGGCGCTTCACTGTGCTCCGTGCTGCTTCCACACAATCTGATCTGGTTTTGAACTGCGACAATGGTGTCCAGGTTTCCTGGGAAGATGCTGGATTGGTAGTGTGGTTCCAGAGTATCCAGGCGGCGGCTAAAACGATCCCAGTGTGTCTCATCAAATCTATTTTAATGGATTTAATCAGGTGGTCCTAGTTTCTTGCAAAAAACGATACTCGTTCCGACATTAACAAAGCAGGCCACCGCTTTAGTTGATGTCATGAATTTCCGGTCGTTACCTCGATTCCTGCTATAAGACGAAAACGGACTCTCACAATGATCTATGCTGTTTTCTGCGGTTTCGAGATGATTTCTGTGTTGCGTTTGTTTTTGCTACCTGTCGTGAATAGGCGAGTTCGTCTCGCTGCAGATTCCTAAGCTCGCCAAGCAGGGCTTTGCGTCGGGCGCGAATCCGACCGAGCGCGGTCAACGCAAGCGCCTTTCGCGCCGGCATCCGGCTGATGTGGGCGGGAGCATCGGCTGTGGTTGATTCAATAACACGAATTTCAATTTGATCTCCCCTCTTGAGATCAACGCGCCGCCAGTTCATATGCTCTTTGGTTTCAGAATCGAGCCCGCTAATCACAAGATCGAGCTTGCGTCGCGGCTTCGGACCTGGGTCAATAACATCGACGTGCGTGACGATTGCGCTCAAGACAGATTTGCCGTTAAGGCCGGCTGTACATAGGCGAGTCCCGTTTTTGCTCACTTCGAAACACAGCATAGGTTACTCCCGGTAAGTTAAATTTCACCAATGTGGCGTCCTCAAGGGCAAAATGCAAATACGTATCCTGATCCGCTGTCATTGTGCGCCGAGAAACAAGTTCATTCTCGTATCTGCGACGGATTATTAGGCTGGCTTAAGCCCCATAAAGTCTATCTCATTCTAAACGGCCCGAAGTTGACCGCCGGAGTGGATTCGCTTAGATTTGGACCACGTTCATGATTCTGGGACTCGATATCGACGGCGTGCTCGCCGATTTTATTACACCATTTCTACGGTTACTTGCGGAGCGGACCGGTACCGGGCCCATCGATCCCGCATCCGTGACCGATCCGAACTTTACAGCCCATCCCTTTCTTACTCCAACAATGATTTTCGACTGCATGGAGGCGGCATCGTACGATCCCGAGTTCTGGCGCGCGCTGACACCGCTCCTTACACCGGCACAGTGGCAAGAGCTCGATCGCATCAGTCGCGCGCACCAGACCGTCTTTATTACCCACCGTTGGGTGCGAGACAGCTATGATATCAACCGGCTGACTTGCGATTGGCTCCGGTCTCACGGTGTCAGCGATCCGGTCGTCTACTTTACTCAAGACAAAAAATCCGTTCTTGTTCGCGAGCTCAGCATCGGACTTTTCGTCGATGATCGTCATGAGAATTGCCATGATGTCGCGAGCGAAACGGAGGCCGTCGTTTTCATGCCCCATCGGTCTTACAACCAGGCCTTCGATCATCCCAAGGTTCGCCGGATTCAGCAGCTCGAAGAACTGTTCGAGTACTTGGCAGACAAATAGGACGACATGAGAGCACTCGACGATAAAGTAGCGATCGTGACCGGCGGTGGCGGTGGGATCGGCGCAGCCATTGCGCAAAGATTTTCCCGCGAAGGCGCCAAAGTCGCAATCGTCGACATCGATGGGGCAGCGGCCGAGCACTGCGCGCATCGGATTGCGGTCGGCGAAAACGCCATGCCCCATGTCGCTGACGTGACAAAAAAATACGCCGTGAACGAGCTCGTCACCGCTACATTAAGCCGCTGGGGCCGTGCTGATATCCTGGTCAATGTAGCCGGCGGCGCCGAACGCAAAGCGGTAATCCACATGACCGCCGCGGATTGGGACCGGGTTGTCGATATGAACTTGAAATCCGTGTTTCTCTGTTGCCAGGCCGTCTTGCCAGCGATGGTCAAGCAGCACTACGGCAAGATCGTCAATATTTCCTCCATCTATGGTTTTACCGGCAATGCCACCCGGTCCAGTTATGCCGCTGCGAAAGCCGGTGTCGCAGCGTTTACCAAATCATTGGCGCTCGAACACGTTCAAGACGGACTTAACATCAACGCTATTGCGCCGGGCAGAATCGAAACACCGCGAGTCCGCGGCCATTACTCCGCTGAGGCCTGGGCCGCGGAGGTCGCGAAAATTCCAATGGGCCGTCCCGGCATACCGGAGGAGATCGCCAGCGCCGCGCTCTTCCTCGTTCTCGATGAGAACAAATATATTACGGGACAAACGATTCACGTAAACGGCGCCTGGCTGAATTGGTGAGAAAATCACGACCATGAGGGTGGCGGATCGAACATCGCTATTTTTCCAATTTCCATCATCGATCCCCGCTTCGGCTATCTGCATTTGAGCAGCAGAACAGGAGGAAAATAATGTACGGCTGGCGGGCAAAAATTGGTCACGTCGCCCCATCGCGTGGCGATACTTTGGTTTATGAATTTTACAAAATGCTGCCGGAAGGATTTATGATTTTGAACAGCACCGGCACGATCCGGCAGCTCGTCGATGCCGATTTCGAGCGCCAACTGCAGCGCATTGAGGAAGCGGCAGCGGATCTCGTCGACAACAAATGCGATTCGATCATCATTGGCGGCTCCCCTCTGTTTACTAAGCTCGGCCATGGTAGCGACATCGAAATGAGCAGAAAGCTCACCGCGAAGTTCGGCACTCCGGTTTCGCCGGGAATCACCGGCGAAGTCGAAGCTTTAAAATCATTGAACCTCAAGAAGCTAGTGGTCGCGACGCCGCACGAAGATGCGCTTAACGATCGCATGAAAGCCTTCCTCGAAGCTTCCGATTTTAAGGTGTTGAAAATTCAGGGTTACGGCATTAGAAAAAATGCCGATTTAACGGACATGGACGTACACGCCGCATACAAAATTGCCAAGCGACTCTACGAACAAGCACCTGAAGCCGACGGCGTCTTCGTTCCCTGCCCGCGCTGGCCGACAATCACCGACGTTGATCTGCTCGAGCGCGAAATCGGCAAACCCGTCGTGACCAGCTGCCAGGCCTACATCTGGCATGCGCTCAAAATGGCCAAGGTCAAACAAAACGTGACGGGCTTCGGCCGATTGATGGCATCCCTGTCTAATTGAGTCACTCGCGGAAAAGCGAGTGACTCATCCTGAGCGACACCGAAGGATCTGCCAGAGCACTAAGCTGAACGGGTAGCGAAGATTTCTTTGGGAACTGAGCAATTTGGCCGAAGCATCCGTGCAGTACTGCTCGATCGCTGAAGAGCGCGCGCGTCATCCTGAGCCAACAGCGGAGGATCTGCCAGAGTAATGCTCACGCGGCGAATCATTTTTTGCTGAAAACTTCTTTCAAGAGATCAGTAACCCGCGCCGCCGGGTTCGTCCTGATTTTTTTCTCCTCTTGCCCAACAACGAAGAACAGGCCGTCGGTTGTCTTTTCCGTGACGTATTGATTCACGTCGAACGCAATATTTTTAGAGAACGGCACATCTTTATACTTGCCGATCAATTCGTTGTACTGCCGGTTGACGCCCACCTGATCCATTACATCCTTGACGTTCGGCAGGAATGCTGCTTGCAGCTTTTTTGAAGTCTTGCCTTTGAAATAGTCAGTGGCCGCGGTGTCGCTTCCATCGAGAATTCTCCGGGCATCGTCGAACGTCATCGCGCCAATCGCCTCCCAAAAGATATCCTTGGCAAAAGGCACGGCCTTTTCCGCCGCACGATTCATACCGATGACGAACTCATCTATCTGCGGACCGTAGCCGACAAGCCGCAGAGGCTTTTCAATCGTCTGCAGTGACTTGGGCATCAGTATTTTAATCGCTTGATTTTTCAAAAACCCATCCACAGTGCCCGTCTGCACCACTGCGTTTTCGGTGCCCACTTTCAATGCTTCCTGAAGACCGGAGCCGATCTTCGCATCGCTCAACCCACTACCGCCGGAAAAGCTCCCCAAGCCTTTCAAAACTTTGTCGAACTGAGCCGATGCGGGCGCCGCTGTAAGAAGAAAAAACATCAAAGCTATGCTTATGGGAAACAATAGAATTCCTCCAGGATGGATCGTGAGGATCTTATGGATGCTGGCTCAATCCTCCAAGCTGACATCACAGCGTGAGAGGGGAAAAGAAGAAGTTTTTCGTTTACAGGGTACTGTTAAAGCGCGCCGGCGGGCGGCGTTGGCCGCCGAGATCGAAATCATTCAAAGCTGCGGCAAACATGGCATCGAGCAAAAGATTCATGATTTCCTGTTGCGATTCTCTGGGCGCAAGCCGAAAGGCGGCGCGCAGAGGCTGAATCGCCGCGCGCCATCGACTTTGGCTGATGTAAGCGCGTCCAAGATAAAGGTAAGCTTGAGCAAATTCGGGATCGTCGCGCGTTGCGTCCTCAAAGTACGGTATCGCCTCGTCGAATCGGCCTTGGTTGAACAACGTCCGCCCGTGATCGAAACTAGTGTAGGCCGGACTGAGGCGACCAAGACTGGCGCAAGCGCTCGTCCAGGCCAGCGTAAGAACGACAAACAGCATGAAAAACTTGTTTTTCATGAGTCTTTACTACGATGGGTTAGACGAGCGCCAAAGCTAAATCTTAATGGCACTTATTTGCCGAGAGCTGACTTGAGCATCGGCTCAAGCTCGCCGCGTTCGTGAAGCTCGTGGACGATATCACAGCCTCCGACGAACTTGCCGTCGATATAGACCTGCGGGATGGTCGGCCAATTCGAATATCTCTTGATGCCTTCCCGTACCGACGCATCGGCAAGGACATCCTCGGTGGCAAACGGAACACCATAGGACCTGAGGATCTCAACCGTGTGCGCAGAAAAACCACACTGCGGGAAATCGGGCGTCCCCTTCATATACAACATGACTTTGTTGTTCTTCACCTTTTCATCGATTTTATTGAGTACGTCATCTGCCATGAGTTTCTCCTTTTTGTTCGTTATCAGGAACCGAGCTTTTCCCATTGTGACGGGCTGAAAGTTTTTAACGCTAGGGCATGTATTCGCTGGTCGCTCATCGGCTCTTTCAATGCTTCGTTCACGAGTCGATGCTGCTCGAGCAACCCTTTGCCCTCGAAAGCCGGCGACACAACGATCAGTTGCCAGTGGTCGCCGCCGCCAGTCAGGTCCTGAGTCTCGCAAACCGATATCGGTAACGACTTTCCCAAGAAGTCTTTGATTTGCTCCGGGGTTATCATTTAAAAAAGCTTACCGGTTCGGTTTTCCGCTTGCAACCTTCACAAATTCCAACAGGGTTAACCCACGGGACCCTGGAAATCCGGTCGCACGATTTTGAGCATGGCCCGTAGATCCATTCTCAACTCGTCCAAGGTAGGGCGTCCGAGATACCAGTATCCACAATAAAGGTTATGGATGGTGAGATCGGGCATGAGCGCAAACGTGTATGGCATCGCAGTGACACCGCGGCTTTTGGATGTTTCGGTCATGTCGAGCAGCTTGACCACCTTGCGTTCATGATCGCTGAGGAAAGGAAAACTCGCCCGCAGCCCGGTACGAAACGCGTCGTTCACTTCCGGTGAATCCACGCTCACGACCGCGACCTTGCAATAGTTAATCGCGAGCTCTTCTTGAAGTTCAACATAATGGCGCAACTGCACCTGGCATTTTCCTCACCAGTAGCCGCGGTAAAAAGAAAGGATGAACGGAAACTTTCCAACGAGAGCCGAAAGGCTTACCTGCTGCCCGTCCTGGTCCGGCAGTTCTATATTCGGAAAACGCTCGCCAATTTTCAAGTTCATAGTTTTTCTCCCTCCGATCACGGATAGCGTTTGGCCATCTCAGAAAAGAAACCTTCCTTTTCCAATTGCTGCAGCAAAGAAAGATCGACAAACTGTTCCGGCTTTGCCGTCTTAGCGTTCGGCAATTTGCCTGCTACCTCATCAAGCAAAAATTGAATTCCTTTAAGCGTTGGATAAGGTTTTTTTGATACGGTTTTAACAAACGCATTGTAGGTTGCGTCCAGAACTTCGGGATCGGAGAGACGCAGGTATTTGGCGATTATTTTCCGACTCTCATCACGGTTGCGATTAATATAGTAGATCGCTTCCACATAACCTTTGAGTGCGCTCAGCACCGTATCACGCTGGCTCTTGATAAACGAGCGAGAAGTCGCGAAGCCGTTGCCTTGCACTTCAATGCCCATATCGACCATATCGTAAACCTCGACCAGTCCTTGTTTCCGCGCCCTCGGCAACTCCGACGCTGTTAACACGGTCGCATCGATTCGTCCGGCTTCGACCGCGGTCAAGCGATCGTTGGTGGGACCCGCAACCACCAACGCGACGTCTTTGTTAGGCTCCAAGTTGAATTTTTTAAGCAGGATAAGTGATGCATTGTGGGATGCCGAACCAAAGCCGCTGACGCCGAGGCGTTTTCCCTTGAGTTGCTCAATCTTGGCTATATTTGGACGGGCGACGACCGAGTAGTTATAACTGTTTTCCGAAGAGGCGATGAGAACGACATCATGCCCCTGCAAACCGGCTTGCACCACCGTGCCGATATTGACGATGGGTGGATCCCCCGCGACGAGCGCTTGAGTCGCCGTCTGTCCGCCGCGGAAGAAAATAATTTCGGCGTCCAAACCGTATTTCTTGAATAAGCCCGCTTCCTTAGCCACCCAAATGTGAATCTGATTATACGAGATCGCTGGATAGCCGATTTTGATTTGCTTCAGCTCTTGAGCACTGCCCGACTTAGCCGATAAAAATGCCACGCAAAGCGCAAAAAGAATTCTGAGCATCTGGATCTAAATTCCTATTTCGCTGGAAAAAATTGTTTCGGAGCGAGACTCAAGTCTCAGTAGGCCTTAGCCAATCGCCTCAGGGCTGCTGTCAATGCCGAGTTTTTCTTCGAGTGTTGTACGCGCCGTTGCGGTTTCTAGCCGGCGACTGGAACTATGAGAGTTGTTGCTCGACAATCGTGACAACCGAAGCGAGAATTTCCAGCACCACGAAACCAATCCTAGCGACGAGCCAGCAAAAGCACATGCCATCGTGGGATAATTTTCTGACAAACGGCACGATGGCGAACCCTTTTATATCAAGGTCTATCCTTCGTCAAATCTGCCGGTCGAGTCCAATTACGGGCATCGAGGGAAGCGCCGCTTATATTCTCCATATCATCCGACGCGAGGTCCACGAAAATCGGCACGACCTCTTCCGCGGTCGGTAACTTCTGCGGATCTTCTTGCGGATAGGCTAAGGCCCTCATTTCGGTTCGCGTGGCCGCCGGGTTCACAGCGTTGACCCTTACCCCGGAGCCCTTTAGTTCGTCGGCGAGAATCTGCGTGAGGCACTCGATTCCGGCCTTCGAGACGGCGTAGGCGCCCCAGCGCGCCTTTCCGTTTCGCCCCACGCCCGACGTAACATTGATGATGGAACCGGATCGTTTCTTCAGCATCATGGGCAAGACCTCACGCATCAGCAAAAAAATCCCGGTGAGATTTACACGGATCACTTCTTGCCAGCCTGACACCGGATAATCCACGATCGCTACGCGCGGCCCCAGGATGCTGGCATTGTTCACCAGAACATCAATGGTGCCGAAGCGATCCGTCGCCGCACGCACGATGCGCTGCACGTCTTCCGCTGAGCCCACGTCTCCTGAACAGCCGGCAATTTCTCCGCCCGCTGCGGCGGCAATATCATGGATTGCACGATCGAGATTCTGCTGATGGCGGGCGCAGAGAAAAACTCGCGCGCCTTCACGCGCGTAGGCTGCGGCAACCGCGCGTCCGATTCCGCGACTTGCGCCGGTGACCAGCGCCACTTTGCCACGCAATTTTTCCGCGCCCCTGCTTGCGATCATGCATTCGCTATAACATAGTCAAAATGCGCATGAAATCCGTGGGTTCACTCAAAAGCTATCAACGCTTAATCATCTTCTTATTGTTCATACTCGCGATCACGTGTGTAATCAGCCCGTGGATGGCTTTGGCCGCCGACTGGATTCATGTCAACTGGCCGTCGCCGATTGATGAGCGCGTACCGTTCCCGCGCGTCTTCAATCGCGCCTTCATGGTCGCCGGCATCATCGGATTCATTGCTGCCCGCAAGTTCATTTTTCCGCCAAGGATCAAACCATTGCTCATGCCTGGTTTCGCCAAAGCATCCCGCCTGTTGTCGGTCGGGTGGATTCTTGGCGTCGCATCCACCGCGCTGCTGGTCACCCTTATGGCGATTGGCGATATTTTCGACCCTTTTTTCCGTCTGTCTTGGGGCGAATCCGTCTCGCGCCTCATCAGTGCGTTTTTCGCGGGTATCTTCGTGGGATTCTTGGAGGAGATCTTTTTTCGCGGGATTCTTTTTCGCGAATTGCGTGATGATGGTCGTCCATTGGCCGCCTATCTCTTTGCTAATCTGTTCTATTCAGCGCTCCACTTTGTGAAACCGGGCGAAGCTTACTTTTTAAACGGCGTGGAGCCGCTCGCCGGCTTTCGTCATCTTTTGACGACCTTCGAACCGTTCCTTCATCCACTCGATCTAATACCCGGAATGTTTGGTCTTTTTCTCATCGGGGTGATTTTGAGTTATGCGCTGGTGCGCACGGGCAACCTATATCTTTCCATCGGCCTACACGCCGGTTGGATATTCGGCTTGAAAGTTATTCGCGTCTTTGGCGATTTCAGCCGCCAGGATTTGGGATGGATTTTTGGTTTTACCGACCCTAAAATCGTCAGTGGCATTGCCACCTGGATCGGCGTAATCCTCGTTGGCGTGGCGGTTCATCTGCTCACGCGCCGCGGTTCGCGACTCGCAGTCGATCAGACTCGTCAAGCGACGGTTTGATTTTCTCGGCGATGCGCTGAGTTCTCAAGCCAGATGTTCTTGAATTGCATCTCAGACCCCGGGAGGATCGGGTTTCGGCAATTGCAGAAAAATTCTTGGCATCCGCTCACGGAATACCGCCGTATTGGCGATCATGACAGTTCGTGAGCACGCGCGATGT
>DATIEH010000522.1:0-3545 GCA_035455905.1 Binatia bacterium
CCATTCCGCTTGGCACCGTGACGACGACGTAAGGAAAAAGAACGATCGCCGCCAGAAACGAGAGTAGCACCGCGACAGAAAAACTTGGCAGATGACGCCCGATGAAACGCCACCATCCGCGCTTCACCGGCGCTGCGGGCAAATCACCTAGGGATTCGGGATACGCCGCCATCAATCTAACCCAACAAGCCCTTTCTTTAGCGCCTCTGCGCCGATCGTTGCTCGACTATCCGGCCTTCGTCCATACGAATTCTCCGAGCCGGCAGATTTAGCTCATCCAAGTATCGGTCGTCGTGGGTGATGACCACGATAGTCGCGCCAGCTTTAATCATATCCGGTAACAGCTCATCATAGAACTTCCGTCGAAATTCGGGATCTTGTTCAGCCGTCCATTCGTCGAGCAGAAGAATTGGACGCTTTTCGAGTAGACTGACAATTAGCGCGAGCCGCCTGCGCTGCCCACCCGAAAGATCGAGTGTACGAAACTGACCGTCCGTCAGGCCAGTCTTGTCGCCCAAACGAAATTGCGCCAGAAGACGGTCAACTTCGCCTGGCGCCGGCTTTGGTATTCCATAAAGCCGCTGAAACAGATGATAGTCGAAGAAAATAGCCGACATCAGATTGCGGTAGGTATCGCGCGTATTTTCGTCGATGCGCACCCCATCGAGTAGGATCTCGCCGGAATCGGCCGGATAGAGCCCGGATAGCACCCGTAAAAATGTTGATTTGCCTGAGCCATTGCCGCCAGTAATGAAGACAAGTTCACCGGATTGCAGGTCAAAATCGATCGGACCAATCTTGAAGGAAACATCCGAAAATATATCGACGTAGCGGAACTCAATATTTCGCATCTCGATCTTACCGAAGCGCTTCGGCATAGGACTATCGAGCTGCTTGGAGGAAACGGCCGCCCGGAGCGACATTTCCAATTGCTCAATCCGATCCGCCGCAGCATTGGCATTTACTAAGACGGGTATCGACTGAACGAGACCGAAACATGCCCCGACAATAAACATGAGCGCCGTCGTAGTTTTGGTCAAAGCAGCGCCGCCGAGATCACTACTGAACTGAGGGGCTACAAATACGACTGCGCCAAGTAATACGTACATCGATATTTGTGACGTTACGATCAACTTGAAAGTTTCTGCCTGGCTTTTTATTTTTATGTTAGCTGCAGTTCGCGACACATCCACTGCATCATCGAAAAGATCGTTGCTGCGTGCATTGTTGAGTCTGATTTCCTTAAATCCGTCGAGAAAATCCGTCAGCCGATCAAACAACCGACGCTCCCATTCCGCCGATCGCTGCTTTTCCGCGACCAGGCGACGATTTTTCAAATGAAAAATTGTTGCTGCAATGGAGACGATGACAATGGTCGTGAGGATCGCCGCAATAGACAGAAAAGCTACATAAATCGCAACGAAGCAGATAAGTACCGTACCCTGGACGGTAAAGCAGAGGGTGTTGCTTGCTTGCGTGAGGATCGCCGTGTCGCCCGTTATCGCGGCAAAAATACGCGAGCGGCCAATGCCTTCGATCGCCAACAACTCCGAGTGCCTGATATGATCCATAAGGCGCAAGCGGATTTTGTGAATGATGGCTTCGATCTCAGCGGTAGTCGTTATCGTGATGAAGTACTGTGCGTTAATAAAAAGAAAGAGCGCTATCAGAAAAAGTAAAGGCGCCCATAAGCCGGTGTTGCCCTGAAGGCCTGCATTAATACCCGCAAGGATCGCCGCCGTTGAGATGCCTCCGATGGCTGACATAAACAGCAGCTTCGGCAGCGACCCGTGCATTTCGCGGCGAACGAGCTGCAGAAACGACATACTTTGACGTCTTCCGACTACACTTCCACTAGGTGCCGCGGCTTAAGTGAGAAATGTGCTGGCCGACCCCCTTTGAACAAATTCTTCACAAACGCCTGCGCCATTCAACGTTTCGCGATGGCCCTGTGAGCAGCAGCACGGGCAGAGCCACTAGCGGAGTTGCAACCAGCGCAAGCACAAACGTACCAAAAAAGCCCATGCGCCGGCCCATCCCGCAAAAGCCGGTGAGAGCGCAAAAAAAGATATAGATGCTGGCTTCGAGCATTGCCTTAGTCTCACTGCTCGACACCTCGACTGCGTCGTTGGATGGTGCCAGCCTTTGGTTGGCGGGCATTCGCCCGAGCAACTCAAGAATGTGTCGCCGTCTCAGCCGCGTCAGGACTAGATTGCGGTGACTTGCCACGCCGGCGAGATCGCAAGTCCCACGCTTCCTTTTGTGCCCGGAAAAAATCACGATAGTCTGGCGGATTGAAATCAAGTAGCGTTCCGCCGGAGGCAAAATGCTGGATGAACGCTTTGCCAATTGCGTAGGTTGCGCCAGCAGAAAGTGCGGGCATAACAAACCCAGCCGCGATCGTGCCAATAACTGGTACGGCCTTAAGGGCGCTTGCGGCACCAATTCCACTAGTCGTTGGTATCATCGATCCGGCCAAACTTGCTATTAACGCCTTGCCACGGTTTTCAGAGAACGGCACATCGTAAATTTGGGAAATGCGACGAACCAGCTGGATCTGAAGTCCACCAACCGCGAACACATCAACAACGGGCACCGGAATAAGCCCGGCAACCCCGGACCAAATGGCAAATCGATCAACCAGCTTGGATGCAATCTCGTTACGAAGCTCGGGCGAATCTGTTATTTCTGCAGTTTCTGTCGTTTCTTTTTCAGTCTCTGTAGACGAATTCGGTTTCTGCGCCATAACGGATCCTCTCCCGTCTTGCACCGGCCTGCTGATCGGTCGGGGCTATTTGTGCTTATTTTCCCGCTCTAATTCGAGTAACCGCGAAAAAAGCCTATCATGCAGGGTAGACAATGCCAAGCGGCTGGCTTGTTCACGACTATCGGCAACGCTTAGCTCGTTTTGACCGTTTTCAATTGATCGTGCTGAAAAAAAGGGGACAACAGCCTCCCTCCTTCTAAAGTGAAGCGACGGAAAGCGCCTTACCCATCCGCAGTCTTGCCATGGTTGACACGATCCCATAGAGATCGCTTTGAGACGGAATTGTTTGGAGGTCGGCCATGGGACCTATCAAGGATGGCAAGAACGCCGTTGGCCCGCGTCGCGCATGGGAGCCTCCGGCCCTCACACAGTTGGGAATTGGCACCGAAACAAAGTCGGCTCCCCAATCTGACGAAAATCTCGGTTTGCCCGAGCCTCCGGCGCCGACTTGCCCTGCGACAAAGCTCGGATTTTCATTCGAGATGGCATTGCCATTATCTGCGCGCACGGAAACGTAACGCCGATCCTTTGAATGGAAATCGGCCAAGGCTCCGGATTAGTAAGCGCCGCTGGCGTTGAGGTGTAGCGGCCATCGGATGGACTAGACGTTTCAACCGGAAATGCATTCACATTTGATGTGATGATGCCAGTTGGGTCTTTTTATCAACGTGCAGCAGAGGAGCCCGGCAGCTTTGCCTGTCACCGTCGATAGTATCCTTGTGCAGGATAGTGAGCCGACCGCCGTCGCCGTTGACGGCCGCATTGTCGTCTTAAGCGT
>DATIEH010000523.1:0-10207 GCA_035455905.1 Binatia bacterium
TTTCCGAAGGCGGCGCGGATCTTCGGCATAATTTCATCCGCCGAGAAATCGCCGACCACGACGATGAACGCGTTGTTGGGCGCATAGTAAAGTTTGTAGAAATCGACCAGATCCTGACGGGTCAGCCTCTGGATATCCTCCATCCAACCGACCACCGGCCGACGGTAGGGATGAATCATGAATGCGACGCCGCCCGTTACTTCGCTCAATGCCGACCCCGGATTGTCTTCGGTGCGCAGTCGCCGCTCTTCTTGGATGACCTTTTTTTCCGGCTCGAAATACTGCTCGCCCAACAACGCATTAGCCATTCGGTCACCTTCGAGATCGAGCTCAATGCCGATTTTCTCGCGGCTCATGGTCGCGAAATAGACCGTCATGTCCGAGGAGGTGAACGCGTTCGAGCGGCCGCCGTTTTTAGCAATAATCCGTGAATACTCTTCCGGCCCGGTGCTCGGCGTTCCCTTGAACATCATATGCTCGAGAAAGTGGGCGAGACCGCTCTTGCCGTCTTTCTCATTGCGCCCGCCGACGCGATACCAGACTTGAAAAGTGACTGCCGGACTCTTGTGATCCTCCAGCAGCAAAACTTTTAAGCCATTATCAAGAACGAATTCTTGAACTTGTGCGGCGTGCAGATTTGACAGAGCGACCCCGAAGAAGAAGATTGTTAGGACGTAGCGAACTCCTCGCTGCCAAAACATAAGACAAGTTAAAGGATGTACTTTCAAAGTCAAGGTGGATCCGTGCGGTCAGGAACGGATCCCTGCACCGTCTCGTTTGAGAAAAACTGAGTGAAAGTATTTTCCCGAACAGCAGTTCCCGATTTTAAAGAAACAACCGGGCGTAAGTCTCGACACCGAGGCCAACCAATACCAACGCTAAGCCGCGTAGGAAGGCTTTCAATGCGGGCTCTTCCGGTTCGCGGCCCATCGTTCTCAGTAACGCGATCTGTTGTTGTTCGCGCTGTCGGCGCATGAGATTGAGCGAGCTTTTCATCCAGATCGCGCCGACCAAACCGATGACAAATCCGCAGGTTTCCAGGTCCAACCGAGAACTCCTTACGAGTTTTGCGAAGCGATTCGGCGGAGATCGGCGTCAGAACTTCCACTCGACACCTGGCTGAGTTGGTTTGCGTACCGTTCCCAATGGCGCCCGTCGAACGGAATGATTTTGATATGTATCGAGCTGGAGTCGAGACAACGCACGTTGACGCTATAGCCGTCCGGATTGGAGCGCGGAACGTAAAATGACTTAATACCGCAAATGCTGCAAAACCAGTGTCTTGCAATTCCGGTATTGAATCGATATTCAACGAGAAACTCGGAACCGCGTTGCAGAGTAAAGCGATCTTTTGGAACGATCAAATGGAGAAATGCGCTCTTGCTGCAAATCGAGCAGCTGCACTCGACCGCTTCGATTTCGCTGGGCGCCAAAACGGCAAACCTTACCCGGCCGCAATGGCACCCGCCGGCATATTCGATCAGCGCCGGATCCTGTTTAGTCGGCAGCACAAAGTTACGCAGCCGATTCCATTTGCGGGGTGTAACTACCGCTCCGTGCCGCGCTGTTCATTTTCGCCCGGTGATAAAATATGCGCTGCGCGGTAGTGACGTTGCCGGCTTCGCCCTTCCAGGCTTTCAATGCCGGATCTTGCAGGGCGCGCGCATAGGAAAAACTCACCTGCCAAGGATGAGGGCCGAGTTTGTTCATTGCGTTGAGATGCTCCGTGGCGCTCACCGCGCTCTGGCCGCCTGATAAAAAAGCGATCCCCGGAACCGCCGCCGGCACGGTGCGCTTCAAGCACTGAATTGTCCGCTGAGCGACCTCCTCCACACCGGCTTGCCGCGGATTGTCCTTGCCGGACACCACCATGCTTGGCTTCAAAATCATGCCCTCGAGATGCACCCGTTGTAAAAACAGTTCGCTAAAGGTGATCTTTAGGGTTTTTTCGGTTACTTCGTGAGACCGTTCGATGGTGTGGTTGCCATCGAGTAGGACTTCAGGCTCGACAATCGGCACAATTCCCGCCTCTTGGCAAAGCGCCGCGTAGCGCGCCAAAGCATGCCCGTTGGCTTGTAGACAAGTATACGTCGGGATCCCCTCGCCAATGGTGATTACGGCGCGCCACTTCGCGAACTTGGCGCCGAGCTCTTTGTATTCTTTCAATCGTCCGCGCAATCCGTCCAGGCCTTCGGTGACAACCTCGCCGGGAAACTCGGGAAGATCGACCGGCCCCTTGTCGACCTTGATTCCGGGAATGATGCCCTTCTTGGCGAGAAGTTCCGGAAACGGCGTGCCATCGCTCGCCTTGGTGCGAATCGTTTCATCGAACAGAATGACACCGCTGATCGCTTCCTCGACGCCCTTGGTGGCGAAGAGCATCTCGCGGTAGGCGCGGCGGTTGTTCTCGTTGGACTCAATCTTGATGCTGTCGAACCTTCTTTTGATCGTACCCATGCTCTCGTCCGCGGCGAGTATCCCTTTGCCTTTGGCGACCAACGCCTGAGCGACACTTTCGAGTGCTTGTTTGGACATGGGGTTCACTCCTTCTTATGAGTTGTTGGAACGGGCTCATTTTTACATCGCGATCTGGTCTTCGCAAGTCATGCCGCTGCTGGATTGTCTGAGTTCCAATGCTTTGATAAAGGTTGGCATTGTGTTGGACCTACTGATCCACTGGTTCATCAGCGCCGCAAGTTTGATGATCGTGGCGTTTCTTTTCCCTGGCATCCAGCTACAAGGGTTTGGCACCGCATTGATCGCGCCGATCGTCATCGGCTTCATCAACGCAACGCTGGGCCTCGTCTTCAAACTATTTACTTTGCCTCTCACCGTTCTCACCCTGGGACTTTTTTGGCTGGTGATCAACGCTTTGATGTTGCAATTGGCCGCCGCTCTGGTGCCGGGATTTTTTGTTGCTGGATTTTGGTCCGCCTTTTTCGGTGCCATCGTGCTGAGCGTGGTGAGCAGTATTCTCAGTCTATTGATCCCCTGAACAACTTTCAGTTCGACAATCCCGTCGCCTCGTTCCAGTAACCCGCGTCGTAAAATCGTTCCGGTGGCGCATAGGGCGGCCTGTAAACCCCCATTTCCTTGCGCAGTTCGATGACGGTGCGGAGCGCCGCCGGATTGATTCGCGCCTTGGGCACGACTTTATGGTAAGCGTCGGTCGCGGCAGCGCGCGAGAGCTTTTCTTCACGCATGACGAGATCAATGGTCTCATCGCGGTTCTCAGGGCTGAGCAGCCAGTCTGTGGCGCCTGACCACGCGCGGATAAAACGCACGACGACTTCACGATGGGCCTCGAGCCAGCGGCGCAATGCCCACCCGCACGTGAGCGGCCATCCAGGAACATACGCTTCCGAATTAGCGAGCAAGACGCCTCCCGCCGCAAGTGCCTTGTCCGAAGCGGGAGGAGTCAGCATTGCAGCGGCGACACGGCGCTCGAGAAATGCCTCTAATCGCACCGGCGAGCTGCCGATAATTTCAATTTGATAGTCGCTCTCGTCGATGCCGTGCGTCCGGAGAATTTTCTTACGGATCAGGTCGAGATTGGAATCGCCCGGATCACCTGCCAGAAGTTTGCCGCGCACTTGGTCAATCGAACGCACGTCCGGCTGTCCGATCAAATACGCGCTCAGCCCTTCTTCCGCCTGCATGAACAATAGGTAGTCGACGCCGTCCGTTGTGGTTCGCGCGATCATGGTGTCAGCGCTGCTCAGAGTAAAATCCCACCGCCCTTCCGCCATGCCGCGATTGTGATCGGGCGCGAAGGTGGTCCGGTGGAAATTGACCTCAAGTTGTTCTTTGGCGAAGAAACCTTTGCATTCCGCCACCACGTGCGGCGTTCTGCGCTGATAGCCGGTGATGTTCAGTACGTCCATAGCCATTCTCCTGCACTCTTTCTATCTTCAGCCAGGAAATGGCTCAAGAGCTCCGTATTGGCTTCGATCACCAATACAGCTAGAAATAAAGAAATAAAATTACGCGGTGGATTTCTATGAAGCTCGAAAATAAGGTTGCGTTGGTTACCGGCGGCAGCAGAGGCATCGGCAAAGCCGTGGCGGCGGCGTTCGCGCGCGAAGGAGCAAGACTGGCGCTCTGCGCCCGCACCGCAACCGAACTTCAGCAAACGATAGCTGACCTTCGCAGCATGAAAGCGCAAGCAGAGGGCTGGACGTGCGACGTCACAATGGAGGCGTCGGTCAACGAATTTGTGCACGAGGCGCAAAGAACCTTTGGGCGAATCGATATTCTGGTCAACAACGCCGGTGTCATGACGCGACCAGCGCCGATGGTCGAACTGGAGGTTAGAAAGTGGGACTACACGATCGCCGTGAACCTCCGCGGCCCATTCCTGGTCACGCAAGCCGTGTTGCCATTCATGCTCAAACAGAAAAGCGGCTCGATTATCAATGTTTCGTCGATGATTGGCCGCGGCGCGTACGCGAATTTCGTCGCCTATGCGACCTCGAAATGGGGTTTGGAAGGATTCAGCCAGGCTCTCGCCGCAGAGCTGAATTCGCGCCAGATCCGGGTGAATTCCGTGGAACCGGGCTACGTCGCTACCAAGCTTACCGGTTATCGTGGCAACAAGCCCGAATCCGTTACTGAGGTTTTTGTCTATTTGGCCTCAGATGAATCGAAAACCGTCACAGGAAAAATGTTAAGCTCGGCAACCTGGCGATCACCAACCCAATGAAACTCCGACTCAGATTCACCTGCGCGCAAACCCTTTACAGGCCGAGCAATTCGATGAGCTTGGCTTGGTCGAAACCGACGACGGATTGTCCGTCGATGATGGTTACCGGCGTGCTCTGAAAGCCTTGATCGAGCAACTCTTTGAGCGCGGCCTTATCGGCGCGAACATTTTTTTCCACGAACTGGACGCCCTTTTGAGATAGAAACTCTACCTCTTTATGACATGGCCCTCAGCCGGGCTGGGTATAAACAACGATCGACTTAGCCATCGGTCCTCCTCACCTTCTTACAATCAATTTTATAACAGTTTACTTCGGAAAAGTCGCCCAGCAAGTGCGGTGACCGGCAGCTTGCATCGACAATTACCTGTCGCAGCCGGCAGGGATTGAAATTCCGCTTTCTTTCCGTGCACAACAGGTCATGGCGGGACCGAAATCTGAAACGCAACTCGAACTCCAAACGGAATTCGCCCCTGACCTTCAACACCAAACGAAAACCGTGCTACTCTACTAGTTGCATGACGCCGCGCCGATTTTCGTCCCAATCCCGTCAGCTAATTCTAGCGCTTCTCTTCAGCTTTGCTCCTCTTTTTACTCTTTCGGGCTGGAGTTTCGAGGACGGGCAGCAGCCCATTACCGTCACCGAGGAACTTCGACATGACGTGCAGTTTTTAGCCTCTCCCGAGCTCACCGGCCGGGGCGTCGATACGCCCGGCATAAAACTCGCGCGAGATTATCTCGCTGCCGAATTTGCACGCGCCGGATTGCGGCCCGGCGGCGATGATGGCGGCTTTTTCCAGCCATTCGACGTCGCGGTCGGTGTCACCGTGAACCAGCCGAGCAGTCTCACGCTGGATCAGAACGCGCCACTGGAACTCAACAAGGACTGGATTCCGCTCGGGCTCTCAAAGTCCGACAATGTCGAGGGGGAACTGGTCTTTGCCGGCTATGGCATTACCGCCAAAGAGAATGGTTACGATGACTACGCCGGCATGAACGTCAAAGGCAAAATCGTTCTGATCCTGCGTTACGAGCCGGCGCCAACCGACGAAAAGAGTCCTTTTAAAACACCGCCCGAGTACTCGGTCCACGCGGCGCTCCGCACCAAGGCGAACAATGCTCGCGATCACGGCGCCGTGGGTATGATTCTGGTCGACTTGAATCATGACAATGAGGCGCAGCCGGAGTTGCTGTCGACCAGAAATAGCTTGTGGCGCGGCGGCAACAGTGTTGTCGCGGCACAGGTGAGGCGGGAAGTCTTGCAAAAATGGCTGGATGCACGCGGCGTTTCGCTTAGAGACCTCAAGGAGAAAATCGATCGCACCGGCAAACCCGCTTCTATGGCGATTCCCGGTGCGATGGCCAAATTGCAGATCACTCTCAAGGAGGATCATGAACGCGCCGAAAATGTAGTCGGCATCCTGCCCGGCGCAGATCCCAATCTCAGAGATCAACGGGTGGTCATCGGCGCTCATTATGATCATCTTGGGTTCGGACACTTCGGAGCGCTCGACCGCCAAGCGGAGGGCAAAGTTCATCCTGGCGCCGACGACAATGCATCAGGCACGGCTGTGCTCCTGGAGCTCGCTCGTCGCATGGCGAAACTGCCGGTGAAACCTGATCGCACGATCGTTTTCGCCGCGTTTTCTGGGGAAGAGCTCGGACTCTACGGCTCTCGTCACTACATCGAGTCCAGCAACTCGACTGCTGCGATCAAGACCATGATCAATTTGGATATGGTCGGGCGTTTACGGGAGAACCGGCTCACCGTGTTTGGCGCCCGCTCGGGCGAAAACTTGAGCGATCTGGTAACCAAAAACGCTCGCGCACTCGGCCTCGATATCACCGACTCCAACGACGTGGGTCGGAGCGATCACATGTCCTTCTATAGTAAGAAAATTCCCGTGCTTCATTTCTTCACTGGCACCCACGGAGACTATCATCGCGCCACCGATACATGGGACAAGTTGAATTTCGAAGGAATGGCGAAGATCAGCGATCTGGTTCTCGTGACCGCGCTCGAGATTGCCAATAGAAAAGAACCCATCCGCTTTGTGAGCTTGCCTTCACGGCCTTCTGAAACCGCTGGCAGTGCGCGCGGAGTTCGCGTCTATCTCGGCACCATTCCGGATTACGGCGCGGTCGCCACCGGCGTTCGACTGGCGGGCGTTTCCAGCGGCAGTCCGGCGGCCCAAGCTGGGCTCCGCGAAGGCGACGTTATTGTCCGCCTTGGCGATAAAGACATTCAAAATATCGAAGATCTTACCGATGCTCTGCAAGCACATAAGTCGGGCGACCAAGTGAACGTAGTGGTTCTGCGCGCCGGCGCGCCGATTACGTTACAGGCGACGCTGAGCAGCCGCGGTTAAGCTACGTGTTTCGCTATGCAAGACGTGCTTAACTGCGCGAAAATTCAAAAATTTGCTCGCAGGCGGCGGTATTCTTATGCTAATATGCGCTCAAGTGGTGCCGGCAAGGAGGTCAGCTGTCGATGATCAAGTTGTATACGTTTCCGCCCTCGACGAACTCCCGCAAGGTGCGCATTGCGCTCCTCGAGAAGGGACTGGAGTTCGAGCGCATCAATATCGATCTCACTAAGCGGGAACAGAAAAATCCTGAGTACTTGAAGATCCATCCGTTTGGCCAAGTGCCTGCACTGGACGACGAGGGTTTTATCATTTACGACTCCACCGTTATCAACGAGTATCTCGAGGACGAGTATCCGTATCCGGCGCTGATGCCCAAAGATTCGGAAGGTCGAGCGCGAGCGCGCCTGTTGGAAGATTTTCGGGATACTCGTTTCAATCCCTATTTTGTTCATTTGATGCAGGAGATCCGCAAGCCCGAAGGCGAGCGCGACAGCCAGCGCATCGACGCCGCAAGAGGGGAGATCATCAAGGCGTTTGATCGGATCGAAAAGGAGCTAAACGGCAACGAATACTTGGTGGGCTCCTTCAGCCTCGCCGATGTCGCCTTCATGTCGAATATTGAATTGTTGGATCGGTTTGTGATTCCCGTCGATCCCGGCACGTACAAGCGTTCCGTCGAGTGGATCGCTCGCTTAAAAGCCAGACCGAGCTTCGCCGCTTCAGCCACGTAGATCCGCGTGAATGACCAGGAGTCTCATATTCGCCTGGCTCGTTCACCTCTATACCACACTCGGCGCTTTCGTCGGTTTCATTAGCCTTCTTGCCATTGATCAAGGGTCTTTCCGAGAGACCTTTTTCTTAATGGCCATCGCGGTCCTTCTCGATGCCACCGACGGCACACTAGCCCGCCTGGCGCGGGTAAAAGAAGTTCTTCCCCGGTTCGACGGCACTTTATTGGATGAGATCGTCGATTATTTCAATTACGTTATCGTGCCGTGTTTTTTTGTTTTTCGTGCAAACCTTCTGCCGCCCGCGGACGCATTATGGCTCGCCATGCTCCCATTGCTGGCGAGTGCCTACGGTTTCTGCCAGATGAACGCGAAAACCGCAGATAATTTTTTTCTCGGCTTTCCTTCCTACTGGAACATCGTGGTTTTTTATCTTTACGTGCTCCAGACACCGAAATGGATCAATGCTTTCGTAATTCTAGGCTTATTTGTTTTAGTTTTCGTTCCGATCAAATATATCTATCCGAGTCGCAGCCCGCGATTTCGTTTCCAGACCAATTTCTTGGGATCGCTCTGGGGCGCGGCGATTTTTTATATTGTTTATCGCTTGCCCGAGCCGTCCACGAGACTCGCAATGACGTCACTGCTTTTCCCGGCTTATTATACCGCGCTATCACTGTGGCTTGATTTTCGTCGATCGGCGACAGATGCGCCGAGGAATCCACATGTCTGAATTTCTACGAAGGCCAATGTTGGTTTTGCGCATGGGATTGCTGCTGATTTTCGGTGCGCTTTTCTCGCCATCGGACCTAACGATAGCTCAACCGCGTTCGCCAGCTACATCTCCAAAGTACGTTTTTCTCTTTCTCTCGGACGGCGGCGGCATGGCGCATCTGGAAATAGCCCGGCAATACCGCCGGCAGATTCTCAACGAAGACTTTGTCATCGTCGATAAAATTATGAAGGAAGGCAGCGTTGGTGTAATGACGACCCATGCTGCCGATTCGTTATCCACGGATTCCGCCGCGGCGGCAACGGCTCTTGCGGGTGGTTGCAAGGCCAATATCGGCGCTCTTGGCGTTTGCGCCGACGGCACAATTCCCGTGAGTGCGATGGAGTTGGCGCGCCGGCGCGGCATGCGCCTGGCTCTTGTAACTAATTCCACAGTCTATGATGCCAGCCCCGCCGCTTTTGTCTGTCACGTCCCCAACCGCCGCGATTTTGCGGCGATTATCAGCCGTTATTTGGATCTCGCGCCGGATGTTTTGATGGGCGGCGGCAAAGAACAATTTTTACTCAAGGGGCAAAATGGCGCCTTCCAGGCTGATGAAGCCGATGCGCTCGGCGCTTTCCTGAAAAAACATTACCACCTGGTCGAAAACAAAACAGACCTTGAGCGAGCGACCTCCGGCAAGCTCCTTGGACTCTTTGCGGCCAAAGACATGAGCTTTGAAATCGATCGCGATAAAACCCGCGAACCTTCCGTTTACGACATGACCCGCGCCGCGATCAAAGCGCTGCACGATCACAACCCACGCGGCTTTTTTGCGTTTATCGAGTCCGAAAACATCGATACGGCGTCGCATCTGTCCGACATTACCTCCGTGATCCATGACTACCGTGAGTTCGATCGCGCGGTTGGATTAGCCTATGAGTTTTATCGCAAATATCCGCACGAGACTTTGATTCTTGTCACTTCGGACCACGAGACCGGCGGCTTAGGATTCACCTTGGCGCTCAAAGATTTGAGCAGCACAGCGGGCAGCAATCAGGTCGCGGGAACGGTTGCAGATTTCAAAAAATTACAGTCCATAGACATTTCGCTGCAAAAGGCGGCACAAATTCTCGGACCTCAGCCGAATGCCGAGGCGATAGAAAAAATGATGCGCGAGCATTTTCGCAATTTCACGCTGGCCCCGGAATTCAAGGAAGCGATTATTCGACGCCAACCGTTCTCACGGACGCTCTTCGGAAATATCACGGCGAATGCGCTCGGCTTGATGATTGCGAACAATACCCAGATCTACTGGCAGAATTCCGCGCATACCAACCAGCCGGTGCTGGTTGCTGCCCTTGGCGCGAGCGCCGAGCAATTTCGCGGCTATTACGATAATGCAGACTTCGGCAGGAAGCTGAAAACGGTCATCGAAGGCAAGAAAGACCGGCCCTCATAGCCGTTCCGTGTTTACGTGCATCGCCGAAGTACCTGTTAGTCTTCGACCCGCCTTTGACCCCTTGACGCAGAAAAGAGCTTGGAGTTAATTTCACCGCAGCCGTTTCTACAGCGCCCTTTGTATCGACGCAGTGGCGATTTATTCAGAATCAAGGGATCTGCTCTCATGGAGGTCGATCATGTTGAAAAGATTCGAAATCAGCGTGTTTATGCCCAGGGCTCGACGACGGCAAAGCC
>DATIEH010000524.1:0-5263 GCA_035455905.1 Binatia bacterium
TTTTCGCCGCCGCCGAAGGACCTGACCACGTTGATCAATAAACGGTCGGTGGAGCGCACTCCGGCAAAGGTGTTGAAGATGAAAGGGAAGACCGAAAGCGCGAACACCAGAACCGATTTGGCGAAAAGACCGACGCCGAAAACGACGATGATGAGCGGCGCGAGAGCCACCAGCGGACTCGCGTAGAGCGCAGTGAAAAATGGGTCGAGGGTGTAGCCGGCTTTGCGACGCCAACCCATCAGGGCACCCAATGGTATGCCCAGGAGAATCGCGAAGCTGAAGCCCCACAAAAACGCCTTGCTGCTCACTGCCAGGTCGCCCCATAGCGCGCCGTAAATGACCTGTTCCTTGAAAGCCACCGCGATAAGAGAAGGCTTGGTGAAGAAGAAAGGATTGAGCGGAAAAACGTACGTCAGCAGCACTTCCCAAGCCGCAAGCACGAAAAACACGGAGCCGAGGCCAAGCCAGAACCGGCGATGTTCGGCAAAAAGTTTTTTCTTCATTGCGGCACCCGCGAAGTCAGCTCTTCTTTGAGCACGTCCCAGATCCGTGATTTGATATCGTTGAATTGCGGCGTGAGCCGCATCTCGTAATCGCGTGGCCGCGGCAATTGAATTTTCAGAGTCTCTTTAGCCCGGCCGGGCCGCGCCGTCATGATGATGACGCGATCAGAGAGATAAGCCGCCTCCTCTATGCTGTGAGTGACAAACAGCACTGTCTTTTTCGTGCGCTCCCAGATTTGCAATAGCTCGGTCTGCATAAGATCGCGTGTCTGTGCGTCGAGGGCGGCGAAGGGTTCGTCCATCAGCAGCACTTCCGGTTCAGTGGCGAGGGCGCGCGCGAGGCCGACCCGTTGTTTCATGCCGCCGGACAGCTCATGGGGGTAGTGGCGCTCAAAGTCTTTCAAGCCAACCAAGCTGATCAGCTCGGTCGCGCGCTGCGCGCGCTCTGGCGACGATATCCCTCTGAGCTCCAATCCCAGCTCGACATTGGCGCGCACGGTGCGCCACGGTAACAACCCGAACTCTTGAAAGACCATGGCGCGCTCTTGTCCGGGCCCAGAGATCGGCGCGCCGCCAAGCGTCATCTCGCCCGAATCGGGTTTGATGAGGCCTAACAGCAAGTTGAGAAAAGTGCTTTTGCCGCAGCCCGACGGCCCGACAATGCTGACGAATTCACCTTTGCCGACTTCGAGATTGAAACCCCGCAGCGCGGTGACCGGTTCTCGATCTTTGGACTTGAAGACCAAAGTGATATTCCGTGCCTGGATCATTGGTGCGCCCATAGGCTCGCAACGACACTATTTGATTCCCAACTCCTGATTTACGTCCTTTTGCAGACTGAAGTCAAAAATCCTCGCCGCGGGTACGGGCTCTTTCAGCTTCAATACCTCGGCGTCGGCGCGGAGAAAATCTTCGACTTCTTTGTCTGTGGCGAGACCATTCGTAGTGAAAGCGGGGCGCGCGAGGCGATAAGATTCCAGAGCGACAGGCAGCTCGACTTTTAGATAATTCGCGAGAACTTCGGCGCTGCCGCGCTCATTTTCCCAAAAATAACGATGCGCCCGAGAGCGTGCCCGCAGGATGCGCCTAACCAGTTCTTTTTTTTCTCGCAGCATTTTTTCCGTGAACGCCAGGCCATTTTGCAAATTGGGCAAATCCTCGAGCGTGCTACCATGAATTTTCAATTTAAACTTGTCTCGTGCCAGAATCACGGTGGGCGGCGACAAAGCCGCCAATTGAATGGTGCCGCTCACCAAGCTTTGTAGCTGCGCGGGGACATCGCCGCCGATCACCACAGTAATGTCTTTATCGGGATTGAGCCCGGCCTTTTGCAGGAGGCGAGCCGCAGCGAGATGCTGTGCGCCACCGAAGGTGGTGGTCCCAAAGATCTTGCCTTTCAGTTCGCTGAGCGACTTCACTTCCGGCTTGGTGACCAGCCAAAAGAGGTTTTTCTTGAGGCTTTGGGTAATCACTTTGACTGGCAGATCGCTTCGTTCCATGGCGCGAATCACGGTGCCAACGTTATTGACGGCGTGAGCGTCGCCGCTCAAAAGCGCCGTCACGCCGATATTGCCGCGCACTTGCACGACATCGGCTAACAGACCTTCTTGCCGAAAAAAGCCGCGCTCCTGGGCGATGTAAAGATCGACCGAGGCAATGCTGCGGCTAGGATAGGTTATGACAATCCGGTCGAGATTGTGCTGGGCTTCTGCGATGGTTTGGAGGCTCCAAAGCAAGAAAAAAAAGCATAGAACGAAAGGCGAGCCCTTCATGGGTTATGGATGTTTAGTGGATTCACCGTGGATGTCAAGTCGCATGACGCTGTCGCTGTGCTATTCTCCAATTCCGCGGCGCTTGAAACCGGTGTTCAGGTTACAGTATAAAAAATCAAACGGAGGAATCTGAACGTGAAAGTCAAACAAATCTATCACATCGGGCTGCCATGCAATGACCTCGAGCGCGCGGTAAAGTTTTACACCGAAGTGCTGGGCATGAAGTGCACGAAAGTGGGTTATGACACTGAAAGTGGCGGACCGTACAAAGACAAGTACGGCATGTTTCCCAACATTGCTCGTTTGTTCATGGAAGACGGTATGTGCTTGGTCCTGTTCCAGCGTCCGTCTGCCGTCGAGCGTGGCGATTTCGATGAAGGAACATCGCATTTAGCGCTCGAAGTTAGTTCAGGCGACTTCGACAAAGCCAATGATGAGCTCAAAAAAGCGGGGGTCAAAGTTCTGATCGATCAGCCGGTGGTGCGGCCGACGGGTAAGGCGATCTATTTCTTCGATACCGAACAGAATTACATTCAGCTCTGGGCGCGGCCGTAAGATCAGCTTCAGTTCAGGTATCGGTTTTTGGCTACGCATTAGCCGCAGCCAACCTGCTGAGTTCTCTCGAGTTCTCTGAGTGGCGGTTCAGCGGGCGCGGGGAATGTCCTTTTCGCCGTCTGCGAGACGACGCGCTGAGGTGATAAATCCTGTATGCGCCACCATCCGATGCTGCGGGCGGGCGCTCATCCCTTTAAAATGCCAGTAGCGCATCAGAGTTTCCGTGGTTTCGATACAGGAAAATCGGGTGTCGTCGCGCAGTGCATCGACCAATGTCTTTACTTGCAAAACGGTGGGCAAATAGGAAAGCAAATAACCGCCGGGCCTGAGGGCGCTCCAGGCGCGTCCGACCACCTGCCAAGGTTCCGGTAAATCCAAAACGATTCTGTCGATTTCGGTTTCGGTCAGATCGCTCGCCACGTCACCTAACTTAACTGTCCAGTTTGACACCGGCCCCAGATAGCGAAAGACATTTTTTCTTGCCAGCTCGGCAAAGTCGGCGCGAATCTCGTATGAGATCAACTGACCGGTCTCACCAATAGCACGCAACAGCGCCATGCTCAGCGCGCCGGCGCCGACCCCCGCTTCGAGCACTCGAGCGCCGGGAAAAATATCAGCCCACAGTAAAATGGGGCCGATATCCTTCGGATAAATAACCTGTGCGCTGCGCGGTAAATTGGGAATGAGCTGCGGTAAGCTTGGACGAAATACCAAGAACGGCTCGCTCAGAGATGAGCGCACTACGCTCCCTTCCGGCCGACCTATGATATCTGCGACGGCGATCTTGCCGCCGCGAATAGAAATGGTCGCACGCTGATCTAGACGCGCGAGATATTCCCGATCCTTACGATCAAGCAGGATGACCGCTTCATCTGTTTGAAGCGGGCCTTTGGGATAGAGATTTTTCACCGGCAGGACAATCGCAGGAGGTAACGCCTAGGTCGTATAAGAACTCAAGCGTTCACGATTCAAAGCATCCACCACTTCGCGAACTTCTTGAGAACGCTGGAGATCCGCGACCAGCAATGCATCCGGGGTATCGACAATGACAGTATTCCGAAGGCCCAATAGTACCACCAATCGATTCGGGGCATGAATAAGACAGCTTTTCGTATCGATTCCGAGCCAGCGACTTTGACTGGCATTGCCGTTTCGATCCTTCGGCATCATTCGATGCACCGCCGCCCAACTGCCGACATCGCTCCAGCCAAACTGACCTTCGAGAGTCAAAACCTTGCCCTCAGCGCCGGCATTTTCCATCACCGCATAATCGATCGACAAGTTCGGCATCTCATTGTATTCGTCGGCAATAGTTTTACGCAGCCGACGAGCCGAACTCGTGAGCGAATGAGCCCGGGCCGCTTTATTGATTTTTTCCAATGATTCATAAATGTCAGGCTGGTATCGCTGCAATGCGGCGAGGAGTGTGGACGCCTTCCAAATGAAGATCCCGCTGTTCCATAAGCTATGCTGCCGGATGAGTCGCCGGGCCGCGGGCAAGGTTGGCTTCTCGACAAAGCGTTTGACGACGAAAGCCGCCTCCGACTTGGCTCCTATCGGCCGATTTTTCATGATGTAGCCGTAACCCGTTTCAGGGTAATCGGGCTTGATTCCGACCGTGATCAACTGATCGGTTTCAGCAGCGAGCCCGACCGCAGTTTTGAGCGTCTTACGAAACGCAGCGATATCGGCGACCCAGTGATCGGCGGGAAGAACGATCATTACCGCTTCGGGATCACGGCGCATCACTTCCAATGCCGCTAGCCCGATGCACGGAGCGGTGTTTTTGCCCTGCGGCTCAGCGATAAAATTATTTCTCGGTACACCAGGTAATTCGCGGCGTAGCAACGGAAGTTGATCGGCGATGGTTACAACCATGGTTTGCTTGCGACCCGCCAATGGGTAGACGCGTTCAGCAGTTTCCCGGATTAAACTGTTTCGACTAAGGAGCTTGAGTATTTGCTTTGGTCGGTGGACGCGGCTCAAGGGCCAAAACCGCGTGCCTTTCCCGCCCGCGATGATCACGTTGAAACAAACTTTAGCCAATGGATCGCCTTCTTGATGAGATCGCGGGGTATAGTACGGTAGTCGATATAACGGATCAAGCAGATGGATAAAAGCAACTCTTGGACTGTTGCACCCGAGCACGACCAGCGTCGTGTGGATGCGCTTCTGCGCCATTGCCTGCCGCAGCTTTCCCGCCGCCAACTAGCGAGCGCTATTGCCGATCGTTGGTTTTCGCTTAACGGCAAGTTGAGTAAAAAAGGCGACCGTGTGAACGCGGGGGATGTGCTAGTCTTTCACGGGCCGGCGGCATGGCTGAGTCCGCAACCGCTGGCGAATCCTAACCTTCAACTACGGGTTGTGTATGAAGATCCAGAGATCCTGATCGTGGATAAGCCAGCCGCCTTGCCGACGCATGGCTTCTCGGGG
>DATIEH010000525.1:0-3490 GCA_035455905.1 Binatia bacterium
CAACAACTACACACACCGTATCTTCATGAAACGCAATATTATCACCATGTATTCGCCGCCGAGCGCGGGAAATTTTCCGCCCGGGTTCATCGACAAACAGGGTTATTGGGTCGGATTTTACCTGGTCCCTTACGCGATCACCTACAACACAAAGCTGGTGCCGAAAGCGAGCGCGCCGAAATCATTCGATGACCTATTGAATCCCAAATGGAAGGGCGGGATCTCTCTGGAACGCGAGGAATACCTGGTTACTCAATCGCACATGCAGTACTTGGGGCGGCAAAAAGCGATCGAGTACTTCAAAAAACTCGCGCAACAGGACTTGCTCCTCATCAACGGCCACAGTAATCAGGCGATGCTTCTAACCGCCGGCGAATTTCCGATCATCATTTATAGCGATATCGCCAGGACCGAAGAGTTGAAACGAAAAGGCGCGCCTATTGAATGGGTGAGAACCGAGCCCCATATCACGGTGTTGGTTTCCGCGGCGATCACGCGCGAGGCTCGCCATCCCGCTGCCGCACGGTTGTTCATGAACTATCTGGCATCGGACGAAGGGCAAAAGGAAGTTCTAAATATCGACAAACCGCCGGCGTTGCCGAAGTTTCAGCCCGATTACCTGCGCGGCGTCAATTTATTCCCGGCTGATTGGACGCTATCCGACGGTTACGACGAGTACAACAAACTCTACCGTGAGATCTTTTGGAAGGGCAATTGAACGGTCGCTCAAATCAAAGGCGCGCGGCGACAGTCCAGAAAGGGAGCCGGAATCATGAAGATAGCAAGTTGCTTTTTTTTGGTCCTCTTCGTCATAACGTCACCCGCATCGGCGCAATCCCGCAAGCCTTCAAGCATTGCCGAGCTCGCGGTTTACCGCGGCCCAGATCGTGAGCAAATCTTATACGCCGGAGCCAAAGCCGAAGGAAAAATTATTTGGTACACGTCTCTGGCGGGCGACTCGTACAAGGAGATGGTCAAGGCTTTCGAAACCAGGTATTCCGGCGTCAAGGTCGAATCGTACCGGGCGGCAGGCGCCGAATTAGTCACCCGCCTGGAAGAGGAAGGAAAAGCCCGCCGTAACATTGCCGATACGATCGAGACCACCGAGGGCAGTCTTATATTTTTGCGCGATGATAAACTGCTCCGGCCCTACGATTCTCCCCATCTGGACCGCTATCCCGAAGACGGCAAGGAACGAGCCGACAAAAATACGGTTTACTGGGCGCTCGCCCGAGAATCGTACATCGGCCTGACCTATAACAAGACGCTGGTGCCGAAGGAGGCAGTGCCGAGAAATTTCGACGGACTCCTGCACCCGGAACTCAAAGGCAAAATGGGCATCAGCATCGGCCAGACGAGCGATAAAATTATCGGTGCCATGATCAAGACGCGCAGTGAAGAATTCGTTCGCAAGCTCAAAGCTCAGGAGATCAAGCTTTACTCCATCGATGCTCCCGCGCTCGTCAATAACATCGCCGGCGGCGAGATCGCTGCCTCCCCCGCTATTTTTCAAACCCATACCTTGCTCGCCGCATCAAAGGGCGCGCCGGTGGAATGGGTGCCCATGGACTTGGTTCCGACGAACGTGGGCAGTGCCGCGATCGCCGCTAACCCGCCGCATCCACACGCCGCTTTACTCATGGCGGATTTTCTTTTAAGCCCGGAAGGACAAAAAGTGCTGGAGAAATATTATTACGGCAGCGGCACCAAAGATTATGGTTTCAAGAAATGGCGTCCGGAGCATGGCCTCACGACCGAACAATACGAGAAAGAGCTGGAGCGCTGGGATAAACTGTTGAATGCGATCACCCGAAAGTGAATTGAATTGGCATAAAAGAGGCTCAGCCTGAACGCGGTTTGGGAGTGCATAGCGAGGGGGTTTGTTCGTTGATCATTCCGGCGGAAGCCGGAATCCAGGCTATTTTTGATGTTGAGAGAACGAACCTGGATGCCGGTTTTCACCGGCATGACGGATAGTGGCTTTAACTACAACAAAAAAGGCTGAGACATGATTGAGTGCAGCTATATCGTCGAGTGGAGGAAGTAAATGAACAACTTACGGATCATCGACGCCGACGGCCACGTGCAGGAGCGCGATGCCGATTGGCAAGAGCTCCTTGACGCCCCTTATAGAAAGCACGCGCCCAAAATGGTCACGGGTCCTGATGGCAAGGAGCAACTGCTACTCGAAGGAAAAATCTGGGCCAAACCTTCCGGTACTGGCCTCGGCATCGGCACCGCGCCCTATAGCCGCAGACCACAGAAAACCACCGGCATGTTCGATCCGATTCAACGTCTTAAAGACATGGATCTCGAAGGCATCGACACCGCGGTCAACTTCGGAACCACGGTATTTCTGAGTCTCCCCTTTCTGGAAAATCGCGATCTCGCGTGCGCCATCGCGCACGCCTACAACACCTGGCTCGACGGCTACTGCAAGACCAATTCGCGCCGCCTGAAAGCGGTCGCGCTGGTCGCGATGCAGGAGCCGCAAGAAGCTGTCAAAGAACTCGAGCGCTGCGTAAAAGAATTGGGGTTTGTCGCCGTCGCGACCTCCGCTCATTCCGCTGGTCGCAACCTCGATCATCCCGACTTCTATACTTTTTACGCCAAAGCTCAGGAACTCGGGGTTCCGGTCTGCGTCCACGTGGGTTCCGGCAGACCCGCCGCCGCAGCCGATCGCTTCGACAACGCATTTTTTGTTCATGCCACGACACATGCCTTCGAGCAGATGATCGGCGTCATGTGCATCGTCGGCGGCGGCATTCTCGAGCTCTATCCGAAGCTCAAGGTCGCTTTCTTGGAAGCCGGCGCCGGCTGGGTACCCTACTGGATGGAGCGTTTGGACGAACATTACGAATACCTCGAGCCCACCGTGCCGCTAATGAAAAGCCGCCGAGCGAGTACATGCGCAGCGAGCAGGTCTATTATTCCTTCGAGCCCGATGAGCACACCTTGAACTTCGTCATGGATTACGTCGGCGAGGATCGTTTGATATTTGCGTCCGACTACAATCACGGCGACAGCAAGTTTCCTCATACCGTGAAGGCCGTCACCGAGCGGAAGAACCTGACGCCGAGTCAGCTCCAGAAACTGATGTGCGATAACGCCGCGCGTCTTTACAATTTATAACTGAGATCCTTCGCTGAGGCTCAGGATGACGTGCGCCGCACCGTGTCACGTTGAGCGCAGCGAAACGTCTTTCCTTTAGGCAGGAGTCAGAAAGATGATTCATCGATTAACTTCCATGCTCGTTACGCTGAGCCTGATATGTCTTGTCAGTATTGCTTATTCGCAGGACAAGCCTCTTAAGAAATTTCGCTGGGGCGTGACCTCGCTCTCCGCCTCGCAATGGATTCCATGGATCGCCAAGGAAGCGAAGCTCTACGAGAAATACGGCTTGGAGGCCGAGCTGGTGCTGCTGCGCGGTTCGGGGCAATCGGCGCAAGCGATTATCGGCAATAGCATCCTCGGCGCACCCTGCACTTTA
>DATIEH010000526.1:0-3294 GCA_035455905.1 Binatia bacterium
ACTGGAGTGGACAAAGCACGACTGCTTCGCGCTACCGAACTGGGCGTGGCATGAGCATGTCAATCGCTCAAAGACCGAAGAAGCGATTTTATTTTCCGTGAATGACATTCCGATCATCGAAGCTTTCGGACTGTATCGAGAAGAGCCGGAGAATTCGTTGCATGCCGCGCCAGCGCCGGCGCTGCCGGCGGCAAGAGAGTAAGAGGCCGTGCAAAACGTTAAAACCGGAGTTTATCCCCCGCCTTCATCCTACCCGCGTGCGCGGGGAAGGAAAGATGGGGATGAGCTTTGCCGATCGGTGGAGCGTAGCGGTTGAGCTGAGCGAAGCGATTTGAACGACTTAAACGATTGGACCTTTTTTTGAGTCATTGTTGAAAGGAAATATGCCAGATCTGCGCACATGGCTCGATCAAGTTAAAAAACTTGGTCAGTTGATGACCGTAGAAAATGTTCATTGGGATCTGGAGCTGTCAACGTTGACGGAAATTATCAACGAGCGCTCGAAGACGCGGCCGGCGGTTCTCTTCGACCGTATAAAAGAATATCCCCACGGCTACCGCGTCGCGGCCAATCTGGTTTCTTCGGTGGAACGGCTCGCGCTTACACTCGGCATGGAAGCGGGCTTGAGCGATATGGATTTCGTTCAGAGCTGGCGCCGGCAGGTGAAAAAAATTTCTCCGATTCGCGCGGAGACTGTTTCAAGCGGACCGCTCTTCGAGAACATAAAGAAGGGAAAAGACGTCAACGTGCTCCAGTTTCCCGTGCCGCGCTGGCACGAGCTCGATGGCGGCCGCTACATCGGCACCGACGATCTGGTGATTACCCGCGATCCCGACGAAGGCTGGGTGAACGTCGGCACGTATCGGATCATGATTCATGGCCCCGATCGCCTGGCATTACATATGTCACCCGGCAAACACGGGCGCGTGCATCGGGATAAATATCATGCGCAGGGAAAGCCGTTGCCGATCGCGGTTTCTTTCGGCCATCATCCGATCAATTTTGTTGTAGCCTCGACGGATGTGCCCAATCGGGTGAACGAATACGAGTATGCCGGCGGCATTCTCGGTAAGCCGCTGCAAGTCGTTCATGGTCCGCTGACCGGTTTGCCGATTCCTGCCGATGCGGAGATCGCCATCGAGGGCGAAGTCGCTGTGGACGATGTCATGCCTGAGGGCCCTTTCGGCGAGTGGACGGGCTACTATGCAAGTAACCAACCTGCCGTGCCGGTGATTCAAGTGAAGGCGCTTTATTTCCGCAACGACCCCATTCTCTGCGGCTTTCCACTGTTGAAGCCTTCGAGCGGCGACAATTTGCATTTTTCACTGATGCGCTCCTCGCTGATCTGGAATGCCCTCGACGAAGCGGGAGTGCCCGACGTCAAGGGCGTGTGGTGCCATCCGGCGGGCGGCAGGTTTTTGACGGTGGTTGCCATTACGCAACGTTACCCGGGGCATGCGCGCCAGGCAGGCATGATCGCGAGCCAGTGCCGATCAGGCGCCTATCTGGGGCGCTACGTCGTTGTGGTCGATGACGACGTCGACATCACCAATTCGGAAGAATTTATCTGGGCGCTGAGCAGCCGCTCCGATCCGTCGGAGTCGATTGAGATTGTACGCCGCGCCTGGAGCGGTCCGCTCGACCCGCGGATCGCGCGCGATCAGGTCGGCCACAGCTCACGGGCTGTGATCGATGCCACGCGGCCGTACGAATGGCGGGAAAAATTTCCCAAAGTCAGCGGCGCGAGCCGAGAGTTAAAAGACAGAGTCGCGCGCGAGTGGCGCGCGTTCCTCGATCAAAAGATGGGTAAGCCGTAGATGGGGTGCAACACGCTAGGGCCGATTTATAACTCGGTCCTGGTTGGCAATGCTCCAATTAAGCTGCGTTACGCTGCGCTGACCCAATCTACATCGGCTTACGTTGACGGACTCTAGAGCAGGGGAAAAAAATGACAATCGCTGAGATCGTTTTGTTGGGACCTGGAGAGGGCGCTAAGATTTCTGTGCGCGGTGACAAATACACGTTCAAAGCCGCGACGCAGGACACGGGCGGAGCCTACGCTCTTTTGGAAATCGAGACCGTGGCTGGCGCTGGCGGACCGCCGGCGCATATGCATGAGCGCGAGGACGAAGCGTTTTATATTCTCGAAGGCGAGTTGACCTTTCAGATCGGTGATCGCGCACTGCGCGCGAGCGCCGGAACATTTGCCTTCGCCCCGCGCGGCATCGTCCATAAATTTTCCAATCCGAGTTCAAAACCCGCTAAAGCTCTGGTCATCGTCTCGCCGGGTGGATTTGAAAAGGCGTTGGAAGAGATGGCGCAAATTGCGCCGCGCGGCGATCAGCCGCCCGATCTGGAAAAGATGCTCGCCATCGCTGAAAAATACGGTCTCAAGATCGTCGGGCCGTAATTAAGCAATGTTGACTCGATGCAGGGTTTCCGCGCACCGTGTCTAACCCGGAACAAAAAGTCTATCTGCTGCGTCACGGTGAAACCGAATGGAGCTTGAACGGGCGACACACCGGAGTCACGGATATTCCGCTCACCGAGAACGGCCGAAAGCTCGCGCGCCAGCTGCAGCCGATTCTTGCCAGAGAAAAATTTGTCATGGTTCTCACCAGTCCGCTCCAGCGGGCGCGCGACACCTGCGAGCTGGCAGGACTCGGTACGCTCGCCAGCGTCGATCGAGATCTTATGGAGTGGAACTACGGCGAATATGAAGGCCTCACGACTGAGCAAATTCGGCAGACGAGACCCGACTGGTCTGTGTTTCGCGATGGCTGTCCAGGCGGCGAATCGCCGCTGCAAGTCAGTGTTCGAGCCGATCGGATTGTCTCGAGAGTCCGGGCCATGGATGGAAATGTCGCGCTGTTTTCGCACGGTCACATTCTTCGCGTTCTGGCGGCGCGCTGGATCAATCTGTCGGCAAGTTATGGCGAAAACTTCCTCCTCGATACGGCAACTCTGAATGTGCTTGGATATTACCGCGAGTCGCCGGCGTTCAAAATCTGGAACGCGCCGCTCCACAACTAAAGCTGCGAATCAGTCATCCTTCATGTGAGGGTGTCAACGCTGCGGCGGCCCGCGACTTTATGGCGGGACAAAAGCCTGCCGAGCGCTGCTCACTCTTTTCGAACTTCATCCCTCAACCACTAACAGCTATCATCGGGGTTTCCGCCATTGTATAAATCACCTAGCAAATCCGATCGCGAGTCAGTTGCGGTTCAGAAGGGAATTTCCCATGGCGATTCATCCATTGGCGGGAAAACCAGCGCCCGAGGAGATCTTGATCAA